>VMCW01000157.1 GCA_008081175.1 Flavobacteriaceae bacterium | reverse complement strand
GAAGACATTCAGGCAGGGACGTTCTTGAATCAACGATTAGTAGAATTGGGCTTGTTAGAAAAATAGGGCCGATTGAGTTCTTTCAACACTCCTCTTCCCAAAGCTGCTAGATAAGGGATTCCCAGACTTTCAAACTCATATTTATCATCATTGAAAATGCTGTTTTCGTTGACTAAAAGTGTTGCCGTTAAAAAAAATTCCAATCCAGTAGTTTCGTCTTTTATATAAGCCACATCGGTAAGTGTGCCATATGCATAGCCTACCTTATTGTAAATGCGGATATTGGGTGTCATAGCCCCTTTTTGATCTCCATACACTAGAAATTTTCCATAACTATCCCAATGAACGCCATCGTTATAGTCCGGCCAACTACTTTCTAAAGTACTTCTGCTCATCCAATGGCGTAAAAATGAATAATCCTCTGTTGTCAAATCAAATCGCTCACCCAAAGAAAAGGCTTCTGGAAAAAGAACTCTTTTAAGGATTTCTTGAAGGTCTCTTATAGAAATTCTGTTTTTTTCACTAAAATCCATAGGTGCGTTAATCAATGCTCCATCACTAAAGTGTGCTACTCCTTTTTTTATTCCTTTAAGTTCATGGGGCTTCAATGCTATCTGTGCATGAAGTTTGGGTTGGTGATATAAAGTGTCTTTATTTTCATCAAAAAAAGTGTATTCCCAAGTAGTGTTATTGTCAGCACCAAAAAGAAATTTATGATATATTTTGGTGTTAGAAAGCCCTCTTTTTGTCAATTCTGAATTGATATAGTCCCGCCCTAGAAAATCAAAAAGATAATTGTAGGCATCGTTATCACTCACTAAAAAAATCTTTTTTATCAAATGGTTTATAGTGACCTTCCCTTCCTGGTGGGTGCTGTCTGTTGCTACAACAACTTTACCCTCTTTTGTCCCTATAACAAAAGGGGTTGTGGCAGTAATTGGTATTCCACTACTTCTGAGTTCTTTAATTTTTTGAAGGGCCAGAATAGCAACCGGAAGTTTTGCTGTACTAGCGGGATAAAAATACTGCTGTTCATCCAGTTGGTATTGTTCTTCTTCAAACAATAAACCACCCGTTGTGTCCCTTTGAATTTGTGTTAAAAGAATTTGAACTTCGTGTTTAGGCGCCTCTTTCATGATTGCTTGTATAGCAGGGTCATTTGATTTTATCACCCGCTGCAAAACACCTTTATTGGATTGGCAATTAGAAAAACTTAATAGGATCATGTTGAGCATTAGCAAATAAGGCAAACCCTTTTTGACTTTATTTACTTTCTGTTTTACAACCTTATACATATTCTTCAAAGTATATTAAATGATTGAATATCTTCCGCTGCTGTTAGGTCCAATAGGTGTTCTTTTCTGCTAAAGCATTGAATTTGTTTAGGGATTTTAGTTGTTAGCCTTCTCAAGGCTTCTGGGAGTTCTTTTTCTTTGCGATCTGGGTGTATAGGACAGGATTCTAAAAAAGGGTAAAGTGCATTCCCAAGAAAGCTGAAAATATTCATACTTACAAAAATCTCCCCTGTATTGTCTTTGTACTGCTCAATTGTAGAAGAATCGGGTTTTTCAATGATATTGTTTAAAAAACCTTCATCATCAATGTCTAAAACGGCAAATTTTTGAATACGTTCATTTGAAAATTGCAATCCTGAACGCGCATAGCTAATGAGCGCATGGGGCGCTTCTCGTTGGTCTAGAAGTGTTTTAAAAGCATCTTTGGAATATAAATTATCGCCATTACAAACTGCAAAGGTCTGTTCTAAAAGTTCTGGGTACTGATCTAACGCTTGCAAAACAGCATCGGCTGTGCCCAGAGGTTTCTCATAACCCTCTTTGAGATATTGAATAGCAAAATGAATTTTTGCACCTGCATAAGAATTATCTGTTTTTCTCTCACCAATATGTTCTTTAAACGCTTGATTTTGTGGGCTAGTGATTAAATAAACATCCGTGTAGCCAGAGGCTACAGCATTAGATATTAAGTGGTATAAAAGTGGTTTTTGCTCTTTTCCCAATGGAATTAAGCTTTTATGGACATGCTGGGCAATTTCCTTTTGTTCATTAGTTAAGGTACTGTTTTGAAGCGAGCGTTTCATTCTTGAAGAAGCGCCACCTGCCATAATCAAAAGAGGTTTCATGCTATTGTGGTTAAATTTACTTCATAAGCGCTTGAGACACCAGCTTTTAAAAAAGCGTCGATTACATTCTCTTTCGTATCTGCTGTAACCAAAGCCACCATACAGCCACCACCACCTGAGCCAATAATTTTTGCCCCTAAAGCACCTGCGTTTTTAGCTGCTTCCATTTGGGTAGACATTTTCTGAGGTGTATTCTGAATGCACTCCTGTAAAATTTCTTGATGGCTGTTCATCCATTGTCCTATTTGAACAAAATCTATCGGTCCTGAGAGTAGCATTTTTCTAGCGTTTTGGGTTAAAAGGTGATTGTGAATCGCTGCATACCAGTAAGGCTTATAGGGCTCCGGAACAAACTTTTTATAATCGTTGTACGCCATTTCATCGGCCTGATGAAGGTTGAAGTTAGGGACGTTTTCTTGTACTGCTGCAAGTGCAGCCTGACCATAATTTCGTGCGTTTTTAAGCACTTCTAAAGTTTGTTTAGGTATGCCTGATTCAGCCACTACCAAATGTCCTAAGTTAGGAGTCAGTCGCTCGGTTGTACCTTTTGCTGTGTCTATATATAGCAAGCCTCCTTGTGCAATGGTGAACTGATCCATCAACCCGCCGGGTTGATTAAAAAAAGTAACCTCTGATTCAAAGGCCCATTTTCCAATTTGTTCATCGGTCACCTCATCTTCTCTATTGAGAGCTGCAAGTACAAAACGTATCCAAGCAACCACAAGGGCTGAAGAGCTTGACAATCCAGCATTAATAGGTATAGTTCCGCTTATTTCTACAGTATAGCCTTCTGTCAAATGATATCCGTGATTCTTAAGGACAACCCAGACCGAACGAAAATAATCTTGTTCCGATATTTTATTAAACTGTTCATCGAGATCAATTACTATAGTAGTATTAATATCAACTAATTGTAATTTAATTTTATTTGAGTTATTGGGTGTTCCTTCTATCGTTATCTTACGATCGATGGTTCCTGCGATTACAGGAAGACTCAAATAATCCTGGTGATCTCCAAAAAAACAAATTCGAGCAGGAGCATGAACACCAATCATGAACTACAGAATTATTAAGATACTACAGACAAAGGATTTGTTTTACTCCAGTCGCCTCGAGTAAAATCAGGGAAGGATTGTGGCATTCCCCCTTGAGCAACAGAGGCTTCACTCATTGGTGCTACAGCACTCCAAAAACAACCTTCATAGACATTTTGATCCAATGGCAGACCCTCTCTCAAGCACTCTACCATTCGGTAACGCATCATAAAGTCCATTCCACCATGGCCTCCCATTTTTTGAGCTAAAGCTCCTAATCTTTTGAACATAGGGTGTTCGTATTGCTCATAAAGCTGCTCTAACTGTTCTCCTTGTGCCCAGCTATGGTGATTGTCAGTTGCTCCCGGAACACCTCCTTCTAGTGCGACACGTGTTGGAAAGCCAGCAAGTGTTCCTGTTGTTCCTTGTATGAGATTATGTCGCGAATAGGGTCTTGGACTAGTCTCATCCCACTGCACCATGATGGTTCTGCCAAGATGTGTTTTAATAAGAGATGTATTTAAATCACCCCCTTTATAATCCAAAGCATTCCACTTGTGATCGTCATCGTAGTTTTTTTCAGCGTATAATTTTCTCCCTTTTGCTGGAGTGGAAAAGGATACTAATGAATGAAACTGATCCTCACCTCTACCCAGGTTCATGTATTGTGCTACGGGTCCTAGTCCGTGTGTAGGATACAGATTTCCGTTTCGTTTTGCATAATGATAGGTGCGCCAGGAGCCCGTTCCTCTTTCTTGCTCTTCCATTTGAAAGCGCAGCTCGTGGATATAGGCTGCCTCAGCATGAAGCAAGTCTCCAATTACCCCTTCTCTACATAAATTGAGATAGAGGAGTTCTTCCCTACCATAATTTACGTTTTCCATCATCATACAATGCTTTTTGGTTTGTTCGGAAGTGTTGACGATGTCCCACATTTCTTGAAGAGTTAGGGCTATAGGCACTTCCACAAAGGCATGTGCACCTTGTCGCATACTTTCAATTGCCATAGGGGCATGATTTTTCCAATTTGTAGCTACTATTACCGCATCCGGTTTTACCTCAGTAAGCATTTTTTTCCATGCCATCTCTTCACCAAAATAACGAGCAATAGCTTGATGTCTACCACCTCCAACATCTATGCAATTTGCTACCGATCGATCGACCAAGTCTTCGTAAAGGTCTGCTATTGCAACAATTTCTGTTCCTTCTATGGAAGCCAACTGTTTCGCATGGCCTGAACCCCTTGCCCCTACTCCTATAATGGCTATTCGAACAGTGTCAAGTTTTGGTGCTGCATAATCCCCCATGTAGGTGCTCGATGTAGCTCTTTGTTCCATGCCTTCAGCACAGGCCAAATGTGTCGCCACATATAACGAAGCGGCTGAAAGACTTGATTTCTTGAGAAAATTTCTTCGGTTTAAATTCTTCATAGTTGTTGGTTTTTTTAGATGTTTTTACAAATAAAACTCCTTATGATTAATAAAATTAATGATTTCTTTTGGATAAATCTTTCCGAAAAATAAAATTGAGTCCACTGTGAAATTATTTCTATCTTTAAATAAAAACTTTATGGGTGTAGGTGGAACTGTTATCGGGAGTTTAGTTATATGTCTTCTTATCGGCTTAGTTATTGAGCTTAAAGAACGTCATCTCAAATAGAAATGGGCTACTTTATTAGAAACATAATTGTCTATGGGGCTATCGCTGTTGTATTGTGGTTGCTCTATACTGCAATTCGTGGAATATCAAATAAAAAGAAATAGTGCGAAAAAAACGTCTTAGAACCTTTCTTATTGCACTAGGGATTGTCAAAAAAATTGCCTTTTTGGTTTTTCTTTATTTTAATTAACTGTTCTCTTAATTTTAGATCAGTACCCCTTTTTTTAACACTCTTCTATTTTTTTTCGACTCGGGTTCCCTCAACATCAAACATTCCCATAAGAGAGCCAGAAACCTCATCCTCGTTTATATACAATTCAAAATAGACATCATAGCTTGAGACATATGCTTCTATAGTAATTACTTCGTTTTCAATTTTAGTTCCTGTTATTTCCCAAGTGAAATCACCACTTTCAGCAGCCTCACCTCTCATTTCAATATTTGAAGTATAGGCAGCTTCTGTCTTATTGATAGTGAGTGTTAATGGAACGTCCCCAATTTGATCTACATCAAAAACAGTGATTTCATAAACTCCAACATAAGGATCTTTAACCGCCTTTTTTTGAAGACCGCAAGAAACAATAAAGAGGGTTGCAAAGAGTAGGGTTATTTTTTTCATTTGTATGTGTTTAAATTATTCAGTTGTTGTGGGTTCTGTAATGACACGCTCCCAGACCGTAATAGCACCACTGGTCTGATCATTCCATGTCATCCTGTTGTCATTATTGGAAAAAGTTATCAAGTAATTCACAATATTGGTTCCTTGCGTAAATTCGTATAATCCTGTTTCGCTATTTACTTTCCAAGTATAGACTGCAATTGAGGGACTCAAACAACCTCTACTGTTAACATCGACAAATACATAACGCGTACTTACGATCTGTTCCGTTGCTGTTGCAGTAAATTCCAAGCAGGAATATTCTGGAATCAGACTGACTAGCGTTTCTCGTAAGTCATCCCAAATAATTACTTGTCCCGTTTCGTCAGTAATAGAAACCACTTCCCACGATCCGAGCAACTTGTCGGGAGGAAGCTCTTCTTTACCACAACGGACAAAAAGCAGTAGTCCAAGTAAAAATAAAGGCACTTTAGTCTTGAAAATCATTTTTATAATAGTATGACGATTAGGTATCTAAATTAATTAATTAAGCGTGGAACTTCAAAAGTACTTCTCTCTTTTTATACATTATTTTTCAAAATCCAAGTTACTTTAAAAATGATGCTTCCAAAAAAGAAAATAAAAGTGAGTTCGTTTATCTTTGAAAAAAAAGTACGATGAAACAATATGCCCTAATACTCCTCTTTGTTTTAATAAGTAGTCCCATCCTGGGGCAGACGGAAATTGAAGCGAAAGAATTGACAAAAAAAGAAATTCGAGCATTAAAAAAACAAAAAGCATTCGAAAAACAAAAAGAACGTTATGAAAAGCGTGGATTGAATGCTTGGGGAATTAATGAGAATGCTCCTAATTTGGTACTTGCCATACGAGAACATTTGGGCTCGGCACGTATTGACACCCAAAGAGGGTTAGTGATCATCCGCCAATCGGAATCAATGAATAATGCTCAAGCATACCCGCTGTGGCTAGTAGACGGTCAGCAGTTTAATTTTCCTCCTGAAAACATTCCCTTGCAAAACATAAGAGAAGTAAATGTTTATGAATCTTTAGCAGAAACCAATAAATGGGGACAATTGGGCAGAGCAGGAGTAGTCGAAATAATTACAGTAAATGCTTCTCAGTAATTCTTGTTTAGAATGAAAATACGCTTTGCCTCATTGTTCTTTTTTGTTGTTCTTTTTTGCACCATTTCGAGGGCACAGCAAAACGAGGTAAAGACATATCTCAAAATACTCGGAACACTCCAAGACGGGGGATCGCCTCATATCGGCTGTCAAAAAAAATGCTGCAAGACACTTACATTACAAGAAAAGGAGAAAAGAAAAGTTACTGCGCTAGAAATCGCTCAGCCTTCACTTAACCAAAGTCTTCTTTTTGAAGCAACTCCAGATATTGTAAGTCAATGGACTGCACTTACTAGCCCTCCCAAAGGGATCTTTTTAACCCATGCACATATGGGTCATTATTCAGGATTATTGCACCTGGGCAGAGAAGCGCTAGGAGCACAAGAACTCCCTGTTTATGTTCTTCCCAAGATGAAGCAGTTTTTACAAAACAATGCTCCCTGGAGTCAGTTGGTTGAACTTAAAAACATCCTCCTTAAAGATCTGGAAGAAAGAAAGACCCTAACGCTTCTAAAAAATGTTCGAGTTACCCCATTGCGAGTTCCTCATAGAGACGAGTTTTCAGAAACGGTAGGATTTCTCATTGAAGGTCCTCAAAAAAAAGCACTTTTTATTCCCGACATCGATAAATGGACCTTATGGGAGGAAAACTTGGTGGAGTGGTTGAACCGAGTAGATTATGCTTTTGTAGACGCAACCTTTTACAGTAGCGAAGAAGTCAACTACAGACCCCTTTCTGAAATTCCTCATCCCTTAGTGCAAGAAACCGTGTTTATTTTAAACCAAGAGACAGCAGGCTTAAAGAATAAAGTATATTTCATTCATATGAACCATACCAATCCCCTGCTTGACAAAACAAGTCCAGAAGTAAAATGGGTTCTAGAGCAAGGATTTCACATTGCAGCGTTAGGGCAAGAATTTGAGCTTTAACTGATTCTTTTTTGAGATTAATTTTTTAACTTACCTACTCAGACCAATGAGAAGGTATAAATGAAAGGCTCTTCCTTAACTAAATACGGAAAATTGTGGCTTACAATCACTATCCTCTCTCTTGTGTTTCTAGGTTGCTCTCTGGATCTTCCGAAAGAAGTTGCCGCAGAAATGGAAACGCTTCCTGAAAAAATCGATTTCAACTACCACATTAAGCCTTTGCTGTCCGATCGGTGTTATGCCTGTCATGGCCCCGATGCAAAAACCCGTAAAGCAGGTTTGCGCTTGGACATAGAAGCTGTTGCCTTTTCAAAATTGGAAAGCAACCGTCGTGCTTTTTCAAAAGGAAGTGTCTACGGTAGTGAAAGTGCACATCGTATTCTTAGCGAAGATCCTGAAGTTCAGATGCCTCCTCCCGATTCCAACCTAATGCTTACGGCAAGAGAAAAAGCTTTACTCATAAAATGGATCGAACAAGGAGCTGAATGGAAAGAACACTGGGCTTTTCTTCCTCCTGAAAAAAAGAACCCTTCGCCAAATTCTGTATCCCTGTACCCCAATGAAGTTGACCAATTTGTAAACGATAAATTAAAAGAAAAAAAACTCGATTTTGAACCCATAGCCTCCAAAGAAACTTTACTCAGAAGGTTGACTTTTGATCTTACTGGACTACCCCCCACCCTGGAACAAATCAACACCTTTTTGGAAGACACCCTTGCTGGGGATTACGAACGTTTGGTCGACCGCATTATGAATAGTACTTCTTTTGCTGAACGCCTCACTTTAGACTGGCTGGACCTCTCCCGTTATGCAGATTCTCATGGCCTTCATGCAGATGGAATGCGCACCATGTGGCCTTGGAGGGATTGGGTAATTGGAGCCTTTGAGAAAAATATGCCCTACGATCAGTTTGTAACTTGGCAACTGGCTGGAGATTTACTACCTGATGCAACGAGAGAACAAAAACTAGCTACGGCCTTTAACCGCAACACTCCCATAACAGCTGAAGGAGGTGTGATTGATGAAGAATGGCGTTTAAACTATGTCTTTGACCGAGCAGAAACCTTCAGTACTGCTTTTTTGGGTTTGACCGTTGCCTGCGCAAAATGTCACGACCACAAATTTGATCCCATATCTCAGAAAGACTATTATCAGTTAAGTGGTTTCTTTAACAATATCCGTGAATTGGGAATGACAGGTGATGATGGAGACTATGGTCCCTTGCTTTACCTGCCAACTGAAAGTCAAGAAGAACAACTACAAAAACTACAAGTACTTGTAGAAAAAACACAGAGCAAGATAGAAGTAACTCAAACTGAGCTTGAAGCTATATACGATTATATATCTGCGCTTCCTTCAGAAAAAGAAATTGATAAAAAGCTTCTTGGCTATTATGCCTTTGACCAAATCAGCCCTATAAAATCTTCAAAAGACTCTTTCCTTGTTCTTTCGGGTGATTCAAAACAAAAGCCAGATTATTTTAGATATGACAACAACAAAAACGTTAAGTCACGCCAGTCCCCAGGATCTGTAAAAGGGATAAAGGGAAATGCTGTTGCTTTCAAAAGTGACTATGATCGTGTCTCTATTGAAAAAGAAATTCCAAATTTTGAATGGACAGACCCTTTTTCGGTTAGCCTTTGGGCACAAACACATCAAAAAAAGGAAAATGCTAGGCAATTCCTGTTGGGGACTACAGGAGGTAAAAACAACTGGTGGCGCGGTTGGGACTTTTACTTAGACGACGAAAATTATCTTAACCTAAGGCTGATCAATATGGCTCCAGGAAATATGATTCACCTCAAGTCCAAAGACAGCATTAAAGTAAACGAATGGACCCATTTATCTTTTTCTTATGACGGCACAGGAGAGGCGAAGGGAATAAAGTTATTTAAAAACGGACGTCTTTTCCCCTATGTAACGGAACTGAACAACCTTTCTAAATCCATTCAGCCAGTATCTGCAAGTGGACTAAAAATTGAACAAAGACCTGTTTTGGTAGGAAAAACCTATGAAGGATCGACCGGGGATAATGGTCTCTTTATGGGCAAAATGGATGAATTGCGTATCTATGGTACCGCATTAACTCCATTAGAAGTAAAAATACTTTATGGAAAATCTTCAGAGGAAGATGTGGAAATAGAAAAGGAGTTGAGTAAGGAACATTGGATCACCAGTCATCCCAAAAGCAAGGTGCTTGATGAAGAGCTGCGGTCGCATTTAGAACAATGGAGAACAGCAATGGAGCCCGTTCTAGAAGTCATGGTGATGGAAGAAATGAAAATGCCTCGAAAGACATATTTATACAATAGAGGAGACTACAGCTCCCCTGGAGCTGAAGTAGAGGTAAATACGCCTGAAGCCTTGCCTAAAATGAGTGAAGGATTGCCAAAAAATCGCCTAGGCCTTGCTCAGTGGCTCTTTAAAAAAGACCATCCCTTAACAGCTAGAGTGGCCGTAAATCGGTATTGGCAAATGCTTTTTGGAAATGGACTTGTTCGAACACCAACAGATTTTGGTGTACAAGGTGCTCTTCCCACCCATCCAGAGCTATTGGATTGGTTGGCACTTTATTTTGTTGAAAATAATTGGGATGTCCGTGTGTTGATTAAAAAAATAGTCAGTTCCAAAACATACAAACAAAAGGCTGTTTTTGATCAAGAAAAAAACACACTGGACCCTAACAACCTTTATTTAGCTAGGGGAGGCAGTAACCGTCTGCCAGCAGAAATGATACGTAACAATGCCCTTGCCGTAAGTGGTTTATTATCAACTAAAGTAGGAGGACCTAGTGTAAAACCATATCAACCAGAGGGACTGTGGAAAGAGAAAAATACCTTTTCGCTACGACTCTTAGAATACCAACCTTCTAAAGGAGAAGACCTATACCGTAGAGGAATGTACACCTTCATAAAAAGAGGGTCTCCACCTCCTTCGTTAATAACCTTTGATGCAACATCTCGTGAAATATGTACCATCAAAAGAGAAAAAACTTCTTCTCCTTTACAATCGCTGATTTTACTAAACGACACCCAGTTTTTTGAAGCTTCCCGTGTCTTTGCAGAGCGAATACTTAATGAAGCTGGTAATGATCTGGAGGAACAAATCAAATTCGGTTTCCGTTTGGCAACTACAAGATGGCCTAAAGCCTCCGAATTGATGTTGATGAAAGAACTCTATCAGAATCAATTCAAATACTACCAAAAAAATAAAAGAAAAGCCTTGAATGTAGTCAATGTAGGTGCTACAAAAAGCAAAAACGATCATAATACAATTCAAGTCGCAGCAATGACAATGGTAGCCAATACCTTATTGAACCTAAACGAGTCCTATTACAAATACTAGCTTATGAATTGCAATCACGACCACGATAACTCCAACTATTCAAGAAGAGATTTTCTGACAAAAACTACTCTTGGCTTAGGAGGATTGAGTTTGGCTAGTATGCTTCAAACTGAAAATGTATTTGCTTCCAACAGACTTCAATCCGCTCTCAATCAAGGGCGCCTTCCTCATTTTGTGCCGAAAGTAAAACGAGTGATCTATCTTTTTCAAAGTGGTGCTCCCTCACAACTGGACTTATTTGATCACAAACCCTTGTTGAATAAAATGAACGGCCAGGAGCTTCCGGAAAGTGTTTTTGGCGGGCAGCGCCTTACCGGTATGACTGCAGGTCAAAACTCTTTTCCTTTAGCTGGAAGTCATTTTAACTTTAATCAACACGGTAAAAGTGGTGCTTGGATCGGCGATCTGATGCCTCATATCAGCTCCCTTTCCGACGAGTTGTGTTTCATCAAATCCATGCATACTGAAGCCATCAACCACGACCCTGCAGTTACTTTTATTCAGACAGGCTCACAACTTCCTGGAAGGCCATCTATAGGTTCCTGGTTAAGCTATGGTCTGGGTAGTGACAATAAAAATCTTCCTGGCTTTGTCGTCCTTATAACCAAAGACAAATACGGTCAGCCTCTGTATTCTAGATCTTGGGGGAATGGTTTCTTGCCCTCTCAACATCAAGGGGTACAATTTAGAGCTGGTAAAAACCCTGTACTCTACCTGGATAACCCTCCCGGGGTAACTAAGGATTTACGAGCTGAACAACTGGACTATCTTTCAAAACTTCAAGAGGATAAATATGCAGATATTGGTGATCCTGAAATTCTATCCAGAATCAGCCAGTACGAAATGGCCTTTAGAATGCAAACCTCCGTTCCAGAGGTTATGGACCTTTCCGAAGAGCCCGACTATATTTATGACCTCTATGGCGAAGATGCACGTAAACCGGGAACCTTTGCGGCTAATTGCTTATTGGCTAGACGTTTGATTGAAAAGGATGTTCGCTTTGTTCAATTGTATCATCAAGGTTGGGACCACCACGGTGACCTGCCCAAAAACATCAAAATCCAATGCAAAGAAACAGATCAACCTACCGCTGGGTTGATTAAAGATTTGAAACAAAGGGGGCTACTGGAAGATACATTAGTGATATGGGGAGGTGAATTTGGCCGAACAAATTACTCTCAGGGGCAACTTACACAAACGAATTATGCCAGGGACCATCACCCAGCCTGTTTCACCATTTTTATGGCAGGAGCTGGAATCAAAAAGGGAGTCACTTATGGAAAAACAGATGAGTTTGGCTACAACATAGTAGAAAATCCTGTTCATGTTCATGATTTCCAAGCAACTTTAATGCACCTGATGGGGATAGATCATGAAAAATTTACCTTCAAATTTCAAGGGAGAAGGTACCGTCTAACAGATGTACACGGTAAAGTTGTAAACGATATTTTAAGCTAATCATGAAAAACAACAGAAGACAATTTTTAAAAAAAACAACAGTAGCTGCTGGTGTAGCACTCAATCCCTTTCAGGATATTTTTTATCTCACCAAAAAAACTAGTGAAAATCAAACAATTGTAGGTCATGGAGACTATCGGTATCGCGTAGATAAAGATTGGGGTATTCAGGATCCCTCACAATTTCCTGTAAACGATTGCCACGAAATGGTTCTCGATAAAAAAAATCGAATTTTTATGACAACCACTCACCCTAAAAATAACATCCTGATCTATGATAGAGGAGGCAAAATTCTCGGTTCTTGGGGAACTGAGTATCCAGGAGCACATGGCCTTACTCTAAGTAATGAAGGAGGGGAAGAGTTTTTATTTATAACAGATCCAGAAACACATAAAGTTTGTAAGACAACCTTAGACGGAAAAAAACTCTTACAAATCGACACTCCAAAAGAAATTGCAAACTATACTAGCGAAACTCAATTTAAACCTACCGAAACTGCCATCGCTCCCAATGGTGATATCTATGTAGCAGACGGCTATGGCTTGGATTTTATTATCCGTTATGATGCACAAGGTAATTACCTACAACACTTTGGAGGAAAAGGAAGTGGTCAAGAGCATTTTGACTGCTGTCATGGGGTCACGCTTGATACAAGAGACAATAATAACAGTTTATTGATTACCTCAAGAACAGCAAATTGTTTTAAAAGATTTAGTTTAACTGGTGACTACATTGAAACCATATCACTTCCCTCCTGTTATATCTGTAGACCCGTACTGAAAAGGGGAATGCTGTATTTTGCTGTTATTGTTACCCAAGATTGGGGAACCTACGATGGTATGCTGGCAGTATTGGACAAAAACAATACTGTGGTGTCCATGCCAGGAGGAAACACCCCTGCCTATCAAGACCAACAGCTACGCCCACCGGTTTACGATCAAAAAACCTTTTTAAATCCTCATGATATCTGTGTAGATGATGATGAAAACCTCTACGTCCCCCAGTGGAACTCGGGAAAAACATACCCCATCAAACTGACTCGCGTATAGCTTATGGTCTTTTTAGAAACCACTACTTTTTTTGGTCGTCTACATCCTCTTTTGGTGCATTTGCCCATTGGGTTTTTAATTATTGCTATACTTCTGAGTTTCCTTAATTCTTTTAAAGAAAAAGGTCTGCATTCCGTACTGAAGTTGGTTTGGATTCTTTCATTTGTAAGTACGCTAATGTCTGCCTTTATGGGGTGGCTTTTATCACAGAATGGTCATTATATCGAACAAAAGTTAAGTCTACACCAGTGG
>VMCW01000111.1 GCA_008081175.1 Flavobacteriaceae bacterium | reverse complement strand
TCGATTATTTTGATAAAAGGGTACACTGTAGGGTACACAGGAGATAACCAAAAAACAAAACCACCTGAAAATCGATGATTAACAGGTGGTTTTTGTGGTACCTCCAGGAATCGAACCAGGGACACAAGGATTTTCAGTCCTTTGCTCTACCAACTGAGCTAAGGTACCCCGCTTTTAAGCAAGTGCAAATATAACTGCCTTTTGTATTCTCACAAAATCATTTCACTTATTTTCTTTGTAATTTTGCGTTTTTAAGAGACTTATGCAATTGATAATCGACCTAGGCAATACCCAAATCAAGTATTTTGTATTTGATCAAGATCGAGAATTAAAAGTACTCACAACAGTAGTAAATCAATGGGAAAGTGCGTTGAACGAGATTCGAGATGCTTTTCCACAATTCAATAAGGCCATTTTATCTGATGTGAATGGTTCCATTACTTCAGAACTTATTGCTTCCTTAGCCCCGATTCCAGTTGTCAATTGTTCCGCTTCACTTCGTTTGCCTTTTAAAACGCAGTACAATCCTAGTAAACAGCTGGGAGCAGATCGAGTAGCTCTCATAGCCAGCGCAGCCTTTCATTACCCAAATCAAAACGTTTTGGTAATTGATGTTGGAAGCTGTATTACCTATGATTTTTTAGATAGAGAGGGGATGCACCACGGAGGGTCTATAAGTCCTGGATTCTCAATGCGCTACAAAGCCATGCATACCTTTTCAGGGAAGTTACCTTTATTGGAGCCTACAGCGTGTAATGACTTTTTAGGAACCAATACAGCAAGCGCAATGCATGCAGGTGTTTATAGTGGAATTCAGTCGGAAATTGAAACAATGATTGGTCTGTATCAGAAAAAATTTGGTTTTTTAACGATAATTTTAACAGGTGGAGACGCTCAAAGGTTGCCTAAACCATTAAAAAATAGCATATTTGCGCATTCAAATTTTATAGCTAAAGGTTTGAATTTCATACTATCAAGTAATATCGATTCATGATTCGTAAACTTACAGTACCACTATTACTGTTGTTAAGCGCCCCACTATTTGCCCAAAATATGGCTGCTTCACCCTATTCTTCTTCAGGTCTAGGAGAACGAGTTTTTCAAGGAACTCAAGCTACACGTCATATGGGAGGACTGGATGTGTTTACAGACTCCATACACGCTAATTTAAATAACCCTGCTAGTTATGGGTTTTTAAAATTTACTACCTATTCTGTTGGGGTAAACTATACCAATAACAACTTAGCCACTTCTTCGGAAGCGCAAAATTCAGATTTAGCCTCGTTGGATTATCTTGCTGTGAGTATTCCTACAAAAAGGTTTAGTTTCGGTTTTGGCCTTGTTCCTTACAGTGCTATCGGTTATCGAATTGAAGGATTGAATCAAAACTCAGAAACAGCTGTTTTCAACAGATACGAAGGTTCTGGGGGCTTAAATCAGACTTATTTTTCTCTTGGAATACCCCTCACAAACTATTTTTCTGTAGGGACCACCTTAAATTACAATTTTGGAAATTTATTTTACCGATCGGGGCAATATTTAGACGGTGTGGATAACGGTACTTTTTTAGCAAATGAATCCAGTGTATCTGGATTTAGCTATCAATTGTCAGCACAATTAAAGGTTCCTCTAAAAAATAAATATCAAGCACAAGCCATGTTTTCGTATCAACCGGAAGGATTACTTGACGCTCAAAACAGTAGGGTCTACTACATTCAGTCGCTCTCCAGAGAAACGATTATCGATTTTACAGAAATAGAACTTGTTGGTACAGGATTGGATCGAACTGATTTGAGTTTATCTCGAACAACAAAAACAGGTCTTGGTTTTGGTAAAAACCAAAGTTGGTTTTTTGGGGTACAGTATAATTTGATAAAATCTGCTACCTTTAACAATGAATTTTTTGAAAGGAAAAACTTTTCTTACCAAGACGCTAAGAAATGGATTGTCGGAGGATATTTTATTCCAGATTACACTTCATTTACAAGTTTTTGGAGTCGTGTAGTTTACCGATTTGGATTCCGTACGGAACAAATGAGTAGTGTAATCAATAACATTCCTTTAACAGAAACTGGCATTACCTTTGGACTAGGATTGCCATTAGCAGGTCTGTCAAATGCTAATGTTGGTATAGAAATCAGCAAGCGAGGACAAAAAGACGCTGGATTAGTCCAAGAAACAATCGTTGCATTGCGAGTAGGTTTATCGCTCAACGATATTTGGTTTATAAAAAGAAAGTATAATTAAAAAAACGAAAAAATGAAAAAGCTTTCCCTTAAATTAACTTTACTTATCGGGCTTTTTGTATCAACTGCCATAAGCGCTCAAGACGTCAACGTTTGTATGCAAGAACTTTCCATTTTTGCAGAAAATGTAAAAGTTAAGAATTACGAAAATGCAATGGAACCTTGGATGAAAGTTAGAGAAAACTGTCCAGACATCAACGTTGCGATTTACACCTATGGAGAGCGAATCATCAAGCACAACATAGAAAATGGGACTCCAGAAGTAGTTGAAGCTTCCAAAAAAGATTTGATCAAGCTTTATGACGAATGGGTTCAATATTTCCCAAAAAACAAAAACAAAAGTACAGTAGGTGATGTAATCAGTAAGAAAGCACAAGCCATGCTTGACTTTGAGATGGCAGACTTGAAAGAAATCTATACTACTTTTGACGAGGCTTATGTAAAAGACGCTGAGAGTTTTACAAATCCCAAACATTTGTACAATTATTTCAAAACATTTTATGATCGTTACAAGGCGGGAGATACTGAAGTGAGTATGGAAGCGCTTTTTAACAAGTACGAGGAGATTTCTGAAAAATTTGAACTAGAAACAACAGAATTAGCCAAAAAATTAGATGTTATTTTAAAGAAAGAAGACGAAGGTAAAGCATTAACCAGTAGAGAACAGCGTAGTAAAAGAGTCTATGATGTCAATTCAAATGCAATAGGAACCTTTCTTTCAAACTTGGATGCAATAATCGCAAAAGAAGCTACTTGTGAAAATTTGATTCCATTGTACCAGAGAAATTTTGAAGAAAACAAAGGAGATGCAATTTGGTTGAAACGTGCGGCAAGTAGAATGGACAGTAAAGAATGTTCTGATGATCCTTTGTTTGTCACTCTAGTTGAGGCCTTACACACATTAGATCCTTCTGCTGATTCTGCCTATTACTTGGGTCTATTGAAAGATAAAAGTGGCGATGAAGATGAAGCACTAAAATACTACGAAGAATCCATTGCCTTAGAACAAGACAACTATAAAAAAGCTAAGATTCTTTTAAAGATTGCGAATAAATTTAGAGAAGCTGGGAGAAGATCTTCTGCAAGAAATTACGCAAACAAAGCATTGAGTTATCAACCTTCTTTAGGAAGAGCTTATTTGCTTATTGCAAATTTATATGCAGACAGCGCAAACGACTGTGGAGACACCCAATTTAACAAGCGCGCAGTTTATTGGTTGGCAGCAGATCTAGCTCGTAAAGCAGGAAGTGTGGACAACTCACTCTCCTCAATTGCAAAAAAGACAGCGGAGAGCTATTCGGGAAGAGCACCTAGTAAAACAGATATTTTTACAGAAGGAAATGAAGGAGCCGTAATCAAATTTGATTGTTGGATCAACAGAAGTGTGACCGTTCCAAAACTCTAATGAAATCGGTTCTTATCAAATTAACAATCAGGGTTGTGGTGCTCACCACAGCCCTTTTTATTTCCTGTGAAGACAATACTCAGGCACTTAAAGAACTTACATCAGATCGTCAAGATCCCATAGGTACTGCTGTCAATATTCGAATGGTTTATACAGATTCAACTAAAGTACAAGCTATTCTAACTGCGCCTAAACACATTGATTATACTAATCTTGAATTTCGTTTTGCTGAATTTCCTGAAGGACTTAAAGTGGTTTTTTTTGACGATGCTGGAAATGAAAACGAAGTGCTCGCTGACTACGGTATTTTATATAACGACACACGACTCATTGATTTAAAAGGGAACGTTCAATTAAAATCATTTGAAGGCTCTGTTTTGAACACTAATCAGCTCTTCTGGGACGCTGAAAACGAATGGCTCTTTACAGAACAGCCCTTCACATTCGAAGATCAAGATTACAATTTTGAAGCGGTCCGATTGGATACCAATAAAGATTTTACTAAATTTCAAACAGGTAACCTTATTGGAACAGTAGCTGTTTCAGAGGCTAAAGATTCACTAGCAGTAAAAAAATGAAAACCTATAAAATTTCTGAAGTTCTGTACTGGGTGATTGCGGGGATATCTCTCTATAAAACAATAACCTTGTGGGGAATGGAACAGACCCGTGCGTATTATTTTTTAGGATTTGCAGTCTTGTCCATTTTCATGGCTCTTTTTCGAAGACACTACAGGAAAAAATTTAATCAAAGGGATAATTCCTCTAAATGATCGCTTCAGATTTTGTAATTCTTTTTTGTTTGTTGCTTTCAGCCTTTTTTTCAGGAATGGAAATTGCTTTTGTTTCTTCTAATAGAATCTATTTGGAGATTGAAAAAATGCAGGGGAGCTTTACCTCTAAGGTGCTGAAAAGCATTACCAAAAACCCCTCTAGATTTATAGCGAGCATGCTACTGGGAAACAATATTGCTTTGGTCGTTTATGGTATTTTTACAGGAGACCGAATTCTTCAATTGTTTTTTTCAGAAACACTTTTGAGTGGAGGAGAACCCAGCCTGATTGTAATATTTTATCAAACGCTTATATCCACTGGGATAATTTTACTAACAGCAGAATTTTTACCCAAGGTTTTTTTTCAAATTTATGCCAATCTGGCCATTAAAATTTTTGCCATACCTGTTGCCTTTTTTTACTATTTGTTTTACCCACTTACCTTCTTAATTATTCAGTTTACAGACACTATTTTAAAACGCTTTTTAAAGACAGATGAGGATCAGGTACAACTTTCCTTTTCTAAAGTAGAACTTGGAAACTATATAGAGGAGCAATTGGAATCTACTCAGGACAAAGAAAATTTAGATTCTGAAATTCAAATTTTTCAAAACGCATTAGAATTTTCTGAGATTAGAGCAAAAGAAGCCATGGTTCCTCGAGCAGAATTGGTAGCTGTAGAGGCAAGCACTCCTCTAGAAGAAATAAAAGCCTTATTTATCTCAACGGGACTTTCTAAAATACCGGTTTATCAAAAAACGATAGATCATATTTTGGGTTATGTTCATGTTTTTGACATGATGAAAAACCCAAAATCTCTAAAAAAAATACTCTTGCCTCTTGCCTATGTTCCAGAAACGATGCTCATCAATGATGTATTGAAGCTTTTAACCCGACAGCACAAGAGCATCTCGGTTGTGATTGATGAATACGGCGGGATATCAGGTATACTTACTGTAGAGGATATTGTAGAAGAACTCTTTGGGGAAATAGAAGACGAATACGACACGGTAGCACATATTGAAGATAAGTTGGGCGATACCACTTTTCTTTTCTCGGCTCGTTTAGAAGTAGATTACTTGAATCAAAAGTACGATTTAGTACTTCCAGAAAGTGAATTTTACGAAACTTTAGGTGGTATGATCGCCTACAATACGGGTGAAATTCCTAAAAAGGGAGAGCATATAGCTATTCCTCCTTATCAGGTTACTATTAAAAAAGTTTCTGCCACAAAGATTGAAGAGGTTTTGTTAGAAGAACTCGAAGAAGACTAAGTTTTGCAAATACCAACTAGATCTTATTTTTGAAGCTGTGAACTTTCTTTATTCAAAGGAATAGCTTAATTTCGCAAACGATCAAAATAGAGCAATTATGGCCATATTAGGAAAAATTAGACAGCGATCCATTTTTTTGATTCTAGTAATCGGAATGGCGCTTTTCGCCTTTGTTATTTCTGGGGTATTTGACGCGAATTCTTCAAACGCAGGCCCAACAGATCCTATCGCAATGATTAATGACGATGAGGTAGAGCTGGATTTCTTTCGCCAGATGGTGGAACAAACAGAGCGCGCGTACAACTATTCCACCCTTCAGTCTGTAAACTTAGTTTGGAATCAGGCGCTAAGAAATACCATTTTTGATCAAGAATTTGAAAAATTAGGTATTGATGCAGGTAAGGATCAGTTAGAACAAATTATTTCTTCTGATGACAATGTAATCAACAATCCCAATTTTCAAAATGAAGCTGGATTTTTTGATTTTGGAATTTTTACAGACTACATCGCTCAAATGAAAAGCAGTAACCCTACGGCTTATGAAAATTGGAAATTTCAAGAGCAAAGTATCATTGGAGTTGCCAAACAACGTATTTATCTTGATCTGATCATGGCAAGTGCTCGAATGACCGAAGCAGAAGCCAAAGCAAACTACCATTTTGAAAATGACAATGTCACTTTAAAATATGTCCAGATACCTTATGACGTTATACCTGACAGCCTAGTCACGGTAACAGAGGCAGAAATTAAAAAGTACATTCAGGAACATGAGTCCGATTACAAAAGAGAAGAAACAAGAAATTTACAGTATGTCTCTTTTGCAGAAAACCCTACAGAAGATGATTTGGCCTCCATACGTTTGCGTTTGGACGGTTTGAAATCTCAAAGAATTGCCTACAACGATGTTTCTAAATTAACAGATACATTAGAAGGTTTTAAACAAACAAAAAATGTAATCGATTTTGTAGATCAATATTCTGAGGTTTCTTTTGATTCTGTTTATAAGCCTAGAGGACAGTACAATAATGAATATGCTGATATTCTATTTGGTTTGGAGAAAGGAGAAGTTTTTGGGCCCTACAGAGACGGTAATGCGTTTAAAATTTCGAGACTTTTAGACATAAAAAAAGATGCATCTCTTCGCGCAAGTCATATTTTAATCGCTTATGAAGGGGCAACTCGTGCAAACTCTAACATTACAAGATCCAAAGCAGAAGCTCAACAAGAAGCCAATAGAGTGTATCGCTTAGCTCGAAGAGCATCAGCAGATTTTGAAGCTCTCGCAAGAGAATACTCAGATGGGCCTACACGAACACGTGGAGGAGATTTAGGATTCTTCCAAGAAGGAGAAATGGCGCAAGAATTTTTCAATTTTGTAAACAAAAACAATGTAGGGAGAGTTGGTTTAGTCGAAACAGAATTCGGTTTTCACATTATTAAAGTTACAGACAAAGATGATCTGGCCTTGATTGCAGATATTGTTGCAGAGGCTGTTCCTTCTGATGCCACTTCTAACGAAGTTTTTAGAGAAGCCACTCAATTTGAGATGGACAGTAACGATGAAAAAGATTTTATTGGGGTAGCAGAGAAAAACAACTATTCCGTTCGTCCTGTAAAACAAATTGGTGCACTTGAAGAAAACCTACCTGGTTTACCCCAACAAAGAGCGATTGTTCGATGGGCATTTGAAGATGATACCAAAGTGGGTGCTATTCGTCGTTTTTCGCTAAACCGCGGAGGCTATGTAGTGGTTCAGTTGACGGCAAAAGTAAAAGAAGGACTCGCTTCTGTTGAGGAGGTAGGAGAAGAAGTAAGAAGAATACTTATCAAAAATAAAAAAGCACTACTAATTCAAAAGCGCTATGCATCAGCAAGCACACTAGAGTCTCTTGCTGAAGAGGAAGCACTTACTATTGAAACAGCTACCGCTGTGAATCAGAAAAATCCTACTCTACCCGCAGGCGGTAATGAACCAAAAGTAGTAGGTACCGCTTTTGCAATGGATGAAGGAGCTCTTTCTGGTTTGATACAAGGAGAAAAAGGAGTTTATAAACTAGCTCTAGTCCAAAAAAATACAGTGGAAGACTTAGAAGACTATACAGCTTATGCAAAACAAATGCAACAAGAAGTTAAAACGACCCTTTTGGAAAATGTTTTTGCAGCATTAGAATCGGTTGCTGAAATTGAGGATAACAGGGTTTTATACTACTAAAAAAGTCTTTAAATATGTAAAATGCCCTCAAACTTGTTTGAGGGCATTTTTTTTGGCACAGATTTTGTTCTTGCAATCAAAAATTGCTACCGCTCATGCGACTCTTTTCTATGTCAAAAAGGATAAAACAGTCCCTTGCACTTGCTGGGACAGTTTGGATATGTTCTTCAACTAACGAACCAGAGGCATCCTATTACAAACTTGTTTTTACCAATGGAGAACAAGTTGAGGGATGGATTAAATTCGAAAATGAAAAAGAAGAGCAATGTGTTTTTTTGGCAGACTACCACATGTCGAAAAACATACTACATGTGAGAAAACAAGAGGATATTTTTACAGCAAATCTAGAAAACAATAAGTTTACAGCCCTAATTGACGATCAAAAAATGACTTTTAAAAAGCAAAAGTCAAATACGATCTAGACACATTTCTCTGTAGGGAATCACCGTAGTATACCCTTTTTCTTTGAAATAGCTTTTAGCAGCTTCGTTTCCTGTAGCCAAAACAAAATCACCCCCCCAAGCCCCTAAGCTTTTGATAACACCCTTGTATTCATTAAAGAGTTTCTCTTTGATGGGTTTTTGACCTATGAGCTTCCCAATAAGTTGTTCGTGTTGGATAAGGTAGGCTTCAAATTCTTTGAGTTCTTTGCAGGTTGCAATAGCATCTGTTAACGTATTCAAGGAAGTGATTAGCGAGGGAGTTACTTTGGATACCTCAAAAGCTTGAACAGCCTGTTGGCTATTTTTTTTCTGGTTTAAATAAACAAAAAAGAGCTCGTCAGCAAAGGGCGGTGTAAATTCAACAGGAATAATTTTAGGAAACTCATTTACTCTTGTGTAAAAAATGGGACCTTTTGCAGAACCGCAAGCAATATCGTAACCACTGCCGCCAAAGGTTTTTTCTCCTAAAGAAAAAGCATTTACCTCTGCCCAGTTAGCTATATTTACAAGTAGGGTTGAAGAGCTCCCCAAACCCCAATGTCGATCAAATTCTAAGTGTGTTTTTACGACTCCACCTTGAGATAAGAAAAGGTTATTTTCACTACGTGCAACTTGTAGAATCTGTTGCAACCGTTTTGCAACAGTAGGATCTGATGTCTGTATGATTTTAAGGGTAGAGCATTCAAAATGCACCTCAAACCAAAGATAGTTTTTCCAGTCATAGCTTTCCCAGCGAAGGGTTTTACTCTCTTGAGCTTCATAGTGTAAACTCTGGCCTTTTGTACAAGGAAGAGCAAGGGCTTTTGCACCTGCAAGCACAACATATTCTGAAGTGAGTAGAACTTTACCATGACTGTACAAAGAAGCCATATCAGTGGGTGTTTTTTTCTAAAAAGGCTCCTACAGCTTGAACAGTTACCACTTCATTTTTAAAATATTCTACAGCCGCCTCTTTTTGATTTTTGGTAGCTTCAAATTGATTGAGAATATTCAATAAATGCATTTTCATATGACCTTTTTGAATCCCAGTTGTGACTAAAGAACGCACAGCAGCAAAGTTTTGTGCAAGTCCGCCCACAGCCATTATTTCCATTAATTTTTCAGCTGAGGGATTGCCGAGGAGTTCCATGCACCACTTAACCATAGGATGTAGTTTGGTCAGTCCTCCTACCGTGCCAACAGCTAGTGGCAAGGTGAGCTCCATTTTAAATTGCCCTTCTTCAATTGTGGCTGTACTTAAAGAAGTATATTTTCCTGTCTGTGCGGCATAGGCATGTACTCCTGCTTCCACAGCCCTAAAGTCGTTGCCCGTAGCCAGAACGATTGCATCTACACCGTTCATAATGCCTTTGTTGTGGGTTACTGCCCTATGGGGTTCACACTGAGCTATTGCAACTGCAGCAACCATTTTTTTGGCAAAACTAATACCGGAAATACCGTTCTTTTCAATAGCAAGATCTTCTACAGGGCAGCTTACTGTTGCTCTGACCAAACATTCTGGCACATAGTTGGAAAGAATACTCATTACAATTTCTAAATGAGAATCTGCCTGAGTCAATAAGTCTAAACGAGCAAATTCTTCAAAAGATTTTGCTAATTGTTCTAGACATGAATTGATAAAATTGGCCCCCATTGCATCTCCAGTTTTGAATTTTAGATGTAATTGATAGTAATCGGGCATCTCTTTGCCTTTATCGATCAGTTCACAGCTTATTATCCCTCCACCGCGTTGCTCCATATTTTTAGTTAGGTTTTTGGTGGTCTGTAGAAGTTCCTCTTTTCTTTTTTCAAAAAATTGTTTTAATGCAATGGAATCACCTGTAAAGAGAAAATGAATTTGACCCACTTTTATGGTGTCGAGAACTGTAGCTTTGAAACCACCGCGGGTACTCCAAAATTTGGCTGCATTTCCAGCTGCTGCCACAACAGAGCTTTCTTCAATTACCATCGGCAGGGAGTAGATGGAGCCGTTGATCAGAAAATTTGGAGCGATCCCAAGGGGAAGATAAAAGTTGGTCACGGTGTTTTCTATAAACTCA
This sequence comes from Flavobacteriaceae bacterium, assembly GCA_008081175.1. GTDB lineage: Bacteria > Bacteroidota > Bacteroidia > Flavobacteriales > Flavobacteriaceae > MS024-2A. The sequence continues at coordinate 3,613 of VMCW01000111.1, read as the reverse complement.
TCATGTCTGTTTTGGAGTTTAGGATCTGTACTCCAGTAGCTTTCGAGTTCCTTTCGAGCCGCCTCAGGATTTTTAAAATGCGTTTTAGTAATCCAATCAATTTTTTCCGATTTAGTTAATTTGGAAAAGCCGTTGATCATCTTACTCATAGTAAATTTTTTGTTAAAGATACAGAATTAGCCTCCGTTCTAAAATTATGGTTAGTGCATTTTTGCTAAATTGTGACCTCAAGAAACTAAAACAAAAAGAACTTAAATGATACGCTCTCTAAATAAATTAAATGATTTCCATTTGCCTCTTTTGTGGTTCAAAAATTCTATTCTAAGAGACTTATTATTACTCCTTTTAACACTCTTTTCTTTCCAAGTTTGGTCACAAAAATCTGAATTGGATTTAAAAAAATTATGGGGCGGCGCCCATCAACCAGAGCGTATGGAAGCACTTCGCTCAATGAAAGATGGTAGTCACTACACCGTATTGGAAAAAGAGGGTGAAACTGAAAGTAGTTTAATTGTTTCTTATGCTTATGCCGATCCTAAAAAAAAGAAGGTTCTTTTCGATGCGGCTCAATTTAATCAACTTCAAGAGCTTTCCGACTACTCATTTTCTAAGAACGAACAAAAGTTGCTCCTAGAAACAGCTGTTGACCCCATTTTTAGAAGATCCAAACAAGCAATCTATTGGATTTATGACCTCACCACTCAAAAGCTTGAAAAATTGAGTGAGGATAAGATACAAGAACCGTTGTTTTCCCCTGACGGAAATCGAGTGGCCTATGTTTATCGAAGAAATCTTTATGTTAAAGATCTCAGCACAATGAAAAGTTCTCAAATCACTTTTGATGGAGATTTTCAAACCCTAAACGGAATAACAGATTGGGTTTATGAAGAAGAATTTGGTTTTGTACGTGCTTTTGACTGGAGTTCCGATTCCAAGCAAATCGCTTTTATGCGTTTTGATGAATCTAAGGTGCCAATCTTCTCTATGGACGTTTATGGAAAAGAGACCTATCCTTTTCCTTATATGTTCCGTTACCCTAAAGCAGGAGAGGAAAATGCGACTATCCAACTTTTTGTTTATGACCTTGTCTCCAAAAGACAAGAAGCCGTTTCCTTTAAAGATTCACCCCGTTATTATATCCCCAGAATTCAATTTGGAGGAGGGGACCACAGCCTTATCATACAAACCTTAAACCGACATCAAAACGATTTGCAACTTTGGCGATGGGATACCCAAGAAAAAGAGCTAACCCTCTTGCTTAGAGAACAAGACAAAGCCTATGTAAGTATTCATGATGACCTTACCTTCCTTGAAGACGATAGTTTTTTATGGACCAGTGAGCGCGACGGATATAAGCATATTTACCATTACGACAAAGAAGGAAAACTTTTGAATCAAGTCACCAAAGGGAAATGGGAAGTAACGTCCTTGTTTACGTATAACTCCAAAAGAAAAGAATTGTATTATCAATCGGTAGAAGGCAGTAGTACCGAAAGGGGTATTTTTGCGATACAACTCAACGGTAAGGGAAAGCGTATCCTACAACCTACAAAGGGGACAAATGGAGCAACTTTTAGCAGCAATGGGATTTACTATATCCATTCCTATTCCGATGAAAAAACACCTCCCCGATACACCTTATATGAAACCAGAAAAAACAAGTCTGTCCGTGAACTTGTAGATAATGATAAGTTGGTTTCTGAATTAGAACTGTTTGGTTTTTCTGATAAGGAATTTTCAACTATTGAAATCAATGGTAATGAGCTAAACATGTGGATGATTAAACCTGCTGACTTTGATCCAACAAAAAAGTACCCGCTTTTAATGTTTCAATATTCCGGTCCGGGATCCCAACAGGTCGCAAACAGATGGGGTGATTCCAGGACGCTATGGCATAAGGCATTAGCCAATAAAGGCTATATCATAGCCTGTGTTGATGGAAGAGGAACAGGTTTTAAGGGAGCTGCCTTTAAGAAGTCAACCTACCTCAATTTGGTTAAATACGAAACTCTAGATCAAATAGCAGCAGCGGAATACTTGGGCTCACTGCCATATATTGACAAAAATAGAATCGGAATCTGGGGCTGGAGTTTTGGAGGACATATGGCCACCCATTGTTTGTTGACCGGAAATGAAGTGTTTTCATTTGCTATTGCAGTAGCTCCTGTCACTAATTGGAGGTTTTATGACACTATTTATACCGAACGCTTTATGCGTACCCCCCAAGAAAACCCAGAAGGATACGATCTGAATTCTCCACTCAACTATGCCGATCAACTCAAAGGAAAATTTTTAATCATTCACGGTTCTGGAGACGATAATGTCCATGTGCAAAATACCATGAGAATGGTAGAAGAACTTATACAAGAAGACAAACAGTTCGAATGGATGATCTATCCAGATAAAAATCACGGTATCTATGGAGGAAACACACGCCACCACCTCTACACGAAAATGACTAACTTTATTCTTGAAAACTTATAATCAACCCTATTAATAGAATGGCTGAATCACATTCACTTCCTCAAAATCAAACTCTCTTAGGTCATCCCAAGGGTCTTTTTTACTTGTTTTTTGCAGAACTCTGGGAGCGCTTTAGCTTTTATGGAATGCGCGCACTATTGACCCTTTATATGGTCAATGTCATTTTTCAGGAACTTGTAGAACGCGATTATGCAGCTGCAGCAGTTTACGCTTCGTATGGTTCTTTGGTTTATGCATCTACAGTGGTAGGAGGTAGAATATCTGATACTCTTTTAGGTTTTCGCAGATCCATTTTTCTGGGTGGAATATTAATGGCCTTAGGACATTTTGTTTTGGCAATAGAAAACGACTATACTTTTTTTCTAGCGTTAGGTTTTATCGTAGTGGGTAATGGTTTTTTTAAACCCAATATTTCCACTTTTGTGGGTTCGCTTTACAAAGAAAAGGACCCAAGAAAAGACTCTGGATTCACTATTTTTTATATGGGGATTAATATAGGTGGTTGGATCGCACCCTTGTTGTGCGGATGGCTAGGTAGTTCGTTTGGTTGGCATTACGGTTTTGGTTTAGCGGGATTTGGGATGCTTACAGGGCTCTTGTTTTTTTGGAGAGGAATCACCTCAGGAGTATTTGGTGATCATGGATTAGCACCATCAGAACAGCGACTTAGTGAAAAGATTTTGGGGATTTCTCGCGGGAGTTTAATTACTTTAATTGCTTTTTTATCTGGTCCTGTAATAGCAGTATTACTGGCTAGTTATAAATCAGTTGCTGCAGAGGGTTTTTTATCGGGGCAAAACATTGTAAACCTAATTTTTAAAGTTGTTGGAATTTTTATTTTGTGTTACTTGGGATATATCTTGAGCAAAGCAACTTTAGAAGAACGTAAAAAGCTTTTTGTCGCGATTTCTATCACCTTGTTTATGACTTTATTTTGGGGTTTTCATGAGCTTTCGGGAAGTGTCATCACTTTATTTGCTGCCCGAAATGTAGACCTCACAATTATGGATGCTGCACAAACAAATTCTTTAAATTCTATGTTTATCATCATATTAGCTCTACCCATTTCCTGGATGTGGACGGCGTTAAATAGAGAAAAAATCAATCCAAGGACGCCCGATAAATTTGG
>VMCW01000117.1 GCA_008081175.1 Flavobacteriaceae bacterium | reverse complement strand
TGCGTGCCCTGCCATATATCCTCTTATTACCATCTCTACCTTAAAAGGGACACAAGATTTTCCAATAGAAACGTTGGGATCAGGTGTGGCAACCAACCAGTTGGGAACAATATCTTCTGTAGCCCGCAACATTTGGGTTGCAATTTGATTTAAGATTTGCCCTTTGTAGGGAATCCCTTTCGGCATGACCACATCAAATGCAGAAAGTCGATCTGTGGCAACCATTACTAATAAGTCTTTTTCAAGCTTATAAACCTCACGTACTTTACCTTTGTATTTTGACAGTACCCCTTGCAACTGCAAGTCCATATTCATGAGCGTATTTACCATGATTAATTATCGTGTTCTATCGTTTTATATGCGTCTATAATCTTTTTGACCAATGGGTGGCGGATGACGTCTTTGTCGTCGAGATAAATGATGCCTATTCCTTCGTGGTTTTTTAAAATCAATAAAGCTTCTTTTAGCCCTGAAATCATTCTTCTAGGGAGGTCTATTTGACCTGGGTCACCCGTAATCATGAACTTTGCGTTTTTACCCATACGGGTAAGGAACATTTTCATTTGAGAATGGGTAGAGTTTTGCGCTTCATCCAAAATCACAAAAGCATTATCTAGGGTTCTTCCTCGCATAAATGCAAGAGGTGCAATTTGTATGACCCCTTTTTCTAGATAACTCTGTAGGGTTTCACTAGGTATCATATCCCTAAGGGCATCGTACAAGGGTTGCATATAAGGATCGAGTTTTTCGTTTAGATCACCAGGCAAAAAACCCAAATTTTCTCCAGCTTCTACTGCGGGACGTGTAAGAATGATACGTTTTACCTGTTTTTCCTTAAGGGCTTTTACAGCAAGGGCAACACCTGTATATGTTTTTCCTGTTCCTGCAGGTCCTATTGCAAAAACCATATCGTTTTTGAACATTGATTCAACCAGTCTTTTTTGGTTAAATGTTTTTGCCTTAATAATTCTTCCACCAACACCGTGCAGTATGGTCAATTCAGTACCTTCATTCAAGACCTCAGTTTCCCTTTCACCTGCTGTTAGTATCCGTTCAATGATTTCATCGTTCAATATGTTGTACTTGCCAAAGTGAGCAACTAACATGTCGACTCTTTTAGTGAATTCCTGAAGGATACTCTCTTCACCATAGGCTTTTAAAGTGGTCCCTCTAGCAACAATTTTTATTTTGGGAAAATAAGTACGTAGCTTTGCTATGTTTGTGTTTTGATTTCCAAAAAACTCTTGAGAATCTACTCCAGTCAAATCGATTTTTATTTCATTCAAAGGCTACAAGTTTAAAAAGATTTATTTTTGTTTACAGCTTGCTTTTTACGTATATAAAAATAGAGAATTTTAACTTAAATAATTTTAATAAATAACACTTTATGGCCATCGTAACCTTAACGACAGATTTTGGACATAAAGATTCTTCTATAGCAGTAATTAAAGCGGCTTTATATCAGCAAATTCCTGATCTGACGATAATAGATGTCTCTCATGAAATCAGTCCTTACAATGCCTCTGAAACCGCATACATACTCAAAAATGCATTTAGGGCATTTCCCCCAGGAACAATTCATATTATCGGTGTTGAATCCGAATGGACTCCAGAAAATGTCCATCTCGTTATGGAATTCGAAAAGCATTTTTTTATTTGTGCAGACAACGGCATTCTGTCCCTTATCAGGGAAGAATTCAAGGCAACAAAGACTGTTGAAATCAATATACACAAAGCTGTAATAACAGCTTTTCCCGTTTTAGATGTATTTATTCAAGTTGCTGCTCATTTGTCCAGAAAAGGAGCTTTAGAAGTGATAGGAAAACCTGTAAGTCAAATAAAAGAACTCACCAATATCAAACCCGTCATCAACCCTGAAGGAAATCAAATATTAGGAAGTGTGATTTATATCGATAATTACGGAAATCTCATTACCAACATCAAAGAATCGCTTTTTCATGAGATTGGTAAATCCAGAAGTTTTACTATTTATGCGAGAACTGTAAAATTCAGAACTATTTACAAAAGCTATGGTGAAGCCATCGATTTTTCTTTACCTAAAAACAAGCGAGAAGAAGATGGGAAAAAATTGGCACTTTTTAATACAGCTGGACATTTGGAGTTAGCTGTATACAAAAGCAATCCCTTAACTGTAGGAGGTGCGGGTTCTCTTTTTGGATTGGATTACCGCGATCCTGTAACCGTTCAATTTGACTAGAGATGTGGAGCATTGCTAAAAAAGAATTCCGTTTTTATTTCAGTCATCTTACTGGTTATCTTGTTCTGGGAAGTTATCTGATTATCAACACCTTGCTTCTTTGGTTTTTTGATACTCCTTACAACGTGATGAATTCAGGGTTTGGTGATTTAAGTCCTTTTTTTGAAATCAATCCTTGGCTTTTTCTTTTTTTAATTCCAGCATTAAGTATGCGGAGTTTTTCAGAAGAAAAATCGACTGGCACCTATGAACTACTCCTCACTAAACCGTTACGATCCATAGAAATTTTCAGTGGTAAGTTTCTTGGAGTCTTACTGATTCTCTTATTTGCCCTTTTTCCTACTACATTAAATATCGTTGCTTTACACGCTCTTTTAGAACCAGGCAGCTCATTGGACTGGGGCAGTTTGTTAACTTCCTACATGGCACTGCTACTGATCGGGGTATTGTTTATAAGTTTCAGTTTGTGTAGTTCTCTACTTTTTAGAAACCAAGTAGCTTCTTTTTTGGTTGCAGCTTTAGTATGTTTTACCCAGTTTTTTGTTTGGGAATTTATCGCTTCCCTAACTAGCCTTCCCTGGCTCTTTAAAATAATAGAGGGTATTGGAATTAACACGCATTATGCAAGTATGAGCAGAGGAATACTGAAAGGAGAAGACTTAATTTATTTTATTGGATGGATTTATGTGCTTTTTCTTTTAGGAACAGCACTTGTTAAAAGCGAACAACCCAGTGTTAAAATGCTTAAGAAAGGGGGATTGGCATTAATTGGTATAATTTTCTTAATGATAGGCAGTGAAAGCGTGTTTTTGCAGTTTGATTTAACTAAAGACCAACGCTACAGCCTCTCACAAGCTTCACTCGATCAACTGGAGCTCCTCGATGAACACCCCCTTCGAATTGATGTTTTTTTAGCAGGTGATCTCCCCACTCCTTATGTTAAGTTTAGAAATGAGCTGGATGCTCTTCTCAATCAATTGCGCTCGTTCAACAAAAATTGTATTATTCAATACAATAACCCTTTTGAATTTGAAGAGTCAGAAGCTATTGTTCAAGAAATGAGACAATACGGTATGCCTCCAGAAGTTGTTTTTGAAAATAAAAATGGTAATAGATCCGAACAGCTCATCTTTCCTTGGATGATTGTAAATTATGGAGACCGTTCTGAGCGAATAGCACTACTACAAAAACAGTTGGGTGACACTGAAAATCAAAAAATTATCCGTTCACTTCAACAATTGGAATACCAAATAATGGATGGTATTTACAAGGTAAGCTTGAGTGAAAAGAAAAATATCGCTGTGTTGGGATCCCACAGCACCTCCGATAATCTTAAAATAACTGACTTACTTCAAAACTTAAAACCTTATTATAATTTAGCCACATTTGATCTTAAAAATCTGGAGGTAACTCCAGAAAAAAGCTTAGAAAATCTAAAACGCTTTGAGTTATTACTTGTTTCTAACCCTCGAGAACCCTTTACGCAAACTGAAAAATTCATACTGGATCAATACGGGCTGCAAGGAGGTAAGCTGTTGTGGTTGGTCAACGGGATGGGAATCGATCGCGACAGTTTATTCAACCAAGCTGCAAAAGCTTATGCCCTCCCTCTTGAACTCAATATTGACGATTATTTTTTCAATAAAGGGCTCCGTATTCAAAAAAGCTTGATTCAAGACCTCTATTGCGCTCCAATAGTATTGGCTAGCGGTAGTGATAATAACACCCAATATCTTCCCTATCCCTGGGTATATTACCCTCTCTCGGAACCAGAAGAAACAACCATTGGGAAGGATTTAGGTCCTGTGTGGTCGCAATTTGCTAGTCCTATAGAATCCCTTCCCTCTGCACTTGAAAAAACACTTTTGCTACAAACTTCAGCGTTTACAAAGACTCCTGCTATTCCTACACTCATCACTTTAGAACAAGCCACTACAAAAATAAAACCCTCCCTCTTTGATGAGTCTTCCAAACACTTAGGGTACTTGATAAAAGGAACACAAAGTTCCTTGTTCAAAAACCGAATCAAACCTTTTAACCCAAAGGAAATAATTGAAGAAGGGACCATTGAGATGATTGTATTCTCGGACGGAAATCTTGCAGAAAATCAAATAGAAAAGGGAACACCTTTAGCCCTAGGGTATGACAAATGGACGAACAACTTTTATGCAAATAGGAGCCTGCTGATGAATGCAATCCACTATCTCACAGCAAATATTGAGCGACTTGAGCTCAGGCAAAAAGATTGGAATATCCCATTACTAGATTCCGTAAAAATGGGGGAAAATGCCTCCTTTTGGAAATCCCTACTCCTTCTACTTCCTTGCCTTATTATTTTTCTCTTGGGCTGGATCAATCAGTGGTTGAGAAGTAAACATTTCTCACCTTAACTGTTGATAAGTTTGTTTTACCATTCAATGGTTTTCGGATATCTTTGAAATATATGCGAAAGCGTTATATCAAAAAGGATTCTTTAATATAAACACCACTCATACCTTTACAGATGAAATTTATTGTTTCCAGTGCGGCACTTCTCAAAGAACTCCAAATGATTGGAGGAATTATCAACAGTTCCAATACGCTACCCATTTTAGACAATTTTTTATTTGAAGTCAATGGAAATACGCTTACACTTACTGCTTCAGATTTAGAAACAACATTTTCTACACGACTAACGGTAGAATCCGAAACAAACAGCACTATTGCGCTTCCTGCAAGACTTCTATTAGACACTTTAAAAACTTTTCCTGAACAACCACTAACCTTTGTCAAAACAGAAAAAAACACTGTTGAAATCAGTGCAAATAATGGTAAATACGCTGTAGCCTACGTAGAAGGAGATGAATTTCCAAAAGCGGCACAACTCACTGATCCGAAAATGACCCAAATTCCAAGTGGTGCATTGCATACAGCAATAACCAGCACACTATTCGCGAGTGGAAATGATGATTTAAGACCGGTAATGAGTGGAGTCTTTTTTCAATTTTCTTCGGCTTCTTTGACCTTTGTTGCTACGGATGCACACAAGCTGGTGCGCTACACGAGAACTGATCTCAAAACTGATGAAACAGCGGAGTTTATTATGCCTAAAAAACCTCTGCAGTTGCTAAAAGGCATACTTCAAGGTATAGACGAAGAGATAACCATCGAATATAACGATACCAATGCCTACTTTCGGTTTGGGGATTCCAACTTAACCTGTCGATTAATCGATGGAAAATACCCTAACTACGAGGCTGTTATTCCCAAAGAAAATCCAAACCAAATGCAGGTTAACCGTATGAGCTTTTTGAATTCTGTTCGTAGGGTAAGTATTTTTTCAAATAAAACCACCTACCAAATTCGACTCAAAATCGCTGGTGCTGAACTACATATTTCCGCGGAAGACTTTGACTACAGCAATAGTGCTGAAGAACGATTGGATTGTGACTACCAAGGGGATGACATTAAAATTGGGTTCAATTCTCGCTTTTTAATTGAAATGCTGAACGGTCTGGAATGTGATGAAGTAAAACTCTCTATGTCATTACCAAATAGAGCTGGTTTGTTAACCCCACTAGATCATACTGAAGAGGGCGAAGACATCACCATGCTGGTCATGCCCGTCATGTTGAATAATTAACTTCTATAAAGGATATCTATATCTAAGAAGAGGCGGCAACCTGTTCCGACAAACGTTTGTAAGTACCGTTTTCTAATTTTTCCCGAATCCCTGCGAATGCTTTTAGTGTTATTTCCACATCTTCTAAAGAATGGGTCGCAGTTGGAATCAAGCGAAGTAAAATCAATCCCTTTGGGATTACAGGGTACACAACTATAGAACAGAAAATACCGTAGTTCTCTCTTAAATCTTGGACTAAAGCCATCGCTTCAGGTATACTCCCTTTCAAATAGACGGGGGTGACACAACTTTGGGTTGTACCGATATCAAAACCGTTGGCTTTAAGACCATTTTGAAGGGCATTGACGTTTTCCCATAGCTTTGCTTTCAATTCAGGTCGCGTACGCAATAACTCCAAACGTTTTAAAGCTCCCTTTACAAGCTGCATTTGCAACGATTTGGCAAACATCTGAGAACGCATGTTGTACTTCAAATAATCAATTATTTCTTTATCTGCAGCGACAAAAGCTCCTGTGGAAGCCATTGATTTGGCAAAGGTGGCAAAATACACATCAATTTGATCCTGAACACCCTGTTCGTTACCCGCTCCCCTTCCGTTTTCACCTAAGGTACCGAAGCCATGGGCATCGTCCACTAAAAATCTGAATTTGTATTTTGATTTTAAGGCAGCAATCTCTTTGAGTTTTCCTTGTTCACCGCGCATTCCAAACACACCCTCTGAAATAACAAGTATGCCTCCTCCGGTTTGCTCAGCAACCTTAGTTGCTCTTTGTAAGTTTTTCTCTAGACTTTCTACGTCATTGTGTTTATATGTGAATCGCTTACCGATGTGCAAACGAACACCATCCACAATACAGGCGTGAGCATCTACATCATATACAATAACATCGTCTTTTCCCACTAAAGTGTCAACGGTAGAAAGTATACCTTGATAACCAAAATTAAGCAGATAAGCAGCTTCCTTATCTACGAAGGCTGCTAATTCGTTTTCTAACTGCTCGTGAAGATCGGTGTGACCAGACATCATTCGTGCACCCATTGGGTAAGCAGAACCATATTCTGCAGCTGCTTCAGCATCCGCTTTGCGGATTTCTGGTAAATTGGCAAGACCTAGATAATCGTTTACACTCCAAGTGATGACCTCTTTCCCTTTAAATTTCATACGATTGGAAATAGGACCTTCTAATTTTGGAAATACAAAATACCCTTCAGCTTGGGAAGCCCATTTTCCTAAAGGACCTTTGTTTTCAAGGATTCTGTCAAATAAATCTCTCATTTTTTGGTAGTTTGTTCATTTACATATTCGATCTGTTGTTGCGACTCGTGATCGGAATCAAAAAAGCCTTGTTCTGCCATCCACTCTTCACTGTAAATTTTACTCATATAGCGTGAACCATGATCGGGGAACATTACCACAACTTTACTGTCTTTGTTAAAGTAATTCTCTTCGGAGAGCTGAATAACAGCCTGCATAGCAGCACCTGAGGTATATCCTACAAACATTCCCTCTGTTCGTGTTACTTTTCTAGCTGTATGAGCACTTTCCTCATCTGTTACTTTTTCAAAACGGTCGATATATTCAAAATGGGTTGCAGAGGGAATTAGGTTTTTACCAAGACCTTCAATGCGGTAGGGATATATTTCTTTGGGATCGAACTCATGGGTTTCGTGGTATTTTTTAAGTACAGAGCCATAGGCATCTACACCAATAATCTGAATGTCAGGATTTTGCTCTTTTAGGAATTTTGCAGAACCCGAAATTGTTCCTCCTGTACCACTACTCGCTACAAGGTGTGTGATTTTACCGTTGGTTTGCTGCCAAATTTCTGGACCTGTAGTTCTGTAGTGCGCTTCTACATTGAGGTCATTAAAATACTGATTGATGTAAATGGACTCTTTTATCTCACTGTGTAATCGCTTTGCCACCTCGTAGTAAGAACGAGGATCATCTGCGGCTACATTGGCAGGACAAACATGTACTTGTGCTCCCATAGCACTCAACATATTAATTTTGTCTTTTGATGATTTTGAACTCACCGCAAGTATACAATTATAACCTTTGATCATCGAGACCATGGCCAGACTAAAACCTGTGTTTCCAGAGGTGGTTTCGATAACAGTAGCTCCTGGTTTGAGAATACCTTTACGTTCTGCCTCTTCAATGATGTGATACGCAATGCGATCTTTGTTTGAATGGCCTGGATTAAAGGCTTCAAATTTTGCGAAGTATTCTCCTTTAAACCCTTCTACCATACGGTTGAGCTTAATCAGAGGTGTGTTTCCTATCAATTGAAGAATATTTTGATAGGCATTCACGGTTTTATTCATATTTGATTACTTCGTAAGATGTGCAAATTTAATGAAAAAATAATTAGTCTGCTCTACCTTCCAACTGAAGCATAAAAGCATACTCTTTAGCTACCTCTTTCAAGGCATCAAATCGTCCAGAAGCACCACTATGACCAAAGCTCATGTTGGTAACCAAAAACAGAGCGTTTGTGTCTGTTTTGTACTCTCGCAACTTAGCTACCCATTTTGCGGGTTCCCAGTACTGTACCTGAGAATCGTGATAGCCTGCAGTTACCATCAAATTAGGGTAATTTTGTTTTTTTACGTTATCGTATGGAGAGTAGGAAAGCATATAATCGTAATAGGCTTTATCGTTGGGATTGCCCCATTCATCGTATTCAGATGTAGTAAGGGGTATGCTCTCGTCTAGCATTGTTGTTATTACATCTACAAAGGGTACTGCGGCAATTACACTCCGATACAGTTGGGGCGCTTCATTTAAGACGACACCCATTAATAATCCACCAGCAGAACCACCCATAGCATGTAAATGTTCTGGACTGGTATATCCTTCATTAATTAGGTATTGAGAGGCGTCAATAAAATCGGTAAAGGTATTTTTCTTTTTCATCAATTTACCGTTTTCATACCACTGACGTCCCATATACTCACCGCCACGGATGTGTGCTATAGCAAAAACAAAGCCTCTGTTCAGCAAGCTCAGTCGATTGCTTGAAAAAGTAGGGTCAACGGTAGAACCATATGAGCCATAGGCGTATAAAAGCAAAGGGGTACTACTGCTATGAGACACGTCTTTGTGATGAACCAAGGAAATTGGTATTTGGACTCCGTCACGACTCAACGCCCAAACCCTTTTTTCGATGTAGTTGTCTGGATCAAAAGAAGTATCTACCACCTCGCGTTGTTTCAAGATCTGCTGTGTTTGGGTAGCCATATCAAACTCAAAGAGTGTACTCGGCGTTTTGAGAGAGGCAAAACCGTATCTAAATTTAGTAGTGTTAAAACTCGGGTTGTAACCACCGGAAAGAGAATAGGTTTCTCCCTCTACAGGTATCGTATATGCTTCCGTTCCATCCCATCTTTGAACCTGCAGACGGCTCAGTCCTTGTTCTCTTTCGGTTACTACCCAATAGTCTTGAAAAATCTCAAAATCTTCGAGTAAAACAGCTTCTCGATGCGAAACAATATCCACCCAGTGTTCACTTTGAGGAGTGGAAATGGGTGCTTTGGAAATTTTATAATTGATCGCACCATCTTTGTTGTTCAAAATATAGAAATGATTTTCAAAATGGTCCACAGAATATTCCAGTCCACGAGTGCGTTCTTGAACTAATTCAAAGGGAGCAGTAGGGTCTGATGCTTTAATGAATCGAGTTTCTGTAGTGAGTGTACTATATGATGAAATAAAAACATACTCCATCGATTTTGACTCTTGAACGTATACTGAAAAAGTTTCGTCTTCCTCATGAAAAATCAGTGGATCTGGTTCTTTAGGAGCAGAAATATTGTGTCTAAATATTTTTTCTGAACGCAGTGTTTCTGGATTTTTTTGCACATAAAAGAAATGTGTGCTATCTGCCGCCCAGGCCGTGCCTCCTGTTGTATTTTCAATCTCAGTCTCCAACACTTGCTCTGTAATCAAATCTTTAACGAAGAGGGTGTATTTTCTTCTGGATTGTGTATCTATGCCATAAACGACCTTGCTGTTGTCTGGACTGACATTAATCCCAGTAAGTCTGAAATATTCGTGCCCTTCTGCCATTTTATTACAATCAAAAAGCAACTCCTCCGCAGCTGCTAAAGAATCTTTCTTTCTCAGGTAAATTGGATATTGTTTACCTTCTTCATAACGTGTGATGTACCAGTATCCGTTGAGAAAATAAGGAACAGATTCGTCCGTTTCTTTAATTCTTCCTTTCAACTCCTCAAAAAGAGATTCTTTAAACTCCTCGGAACTCGCTGTAATTTTTTGATAATAGTAATTTTCTCGTTCCAGGTAGTCAATCACTTCGGGATTTTCGCGTTCTTTAATCCAATAGTAGTCATCAACTCGGATATCCCCGTGTTTTTTCAATTGATAGGGCTTTTTCTCGGCAGTAGGTGCCTTAATTGAAGTATCGAAATTCATCGCGATTTTCTTTTTACAAGCTGAAAGAACAAAAATCATACTTGTAATTAAAATAGCCTTACGCATACTCTTCCATTTTTGATAAAGTTGTTAACAAATAGTGGTGGTGTTCCGCGGTATAGTCCCTATGGGTGACCATGCGCAGTTTCCCTTTTCCAAGTCCGATAATGAGAATGTTATTTTCTTTTAACTTTTGAATAAATGCAGCTTCGTCCAGTCCTTGTTTTAAGGAAAAAATCAAAATATTGGTTTCTACAGGCTGTACTTCTTCTACAAAGGAACAGGTATTGAGGACTGCTGCAATTTCCTGTGCCTTTTGATGATCTAATTTCAAGTCTTTACGGTGGTGTTTTAAAGCATAACTGCCCGCTGCTGCGAGATAACCCGCTTGTCGCATACCCCCTCCAAAAACTTTGCGAATTCGCAAGGCCTCTTGCATTTGTAGTTTTGAACCAACTAACACAGAACCTATGGGGCAACCTAGTCCCTTACTGAAGCATAGTGAAAGTGTATCAAACAAAGCACCGTACAGCTTGGGATCCTCGCCCGTAACTTCAAGTGCGTTCCACAGCCGGGCACCGTCCAAATGAAGTGCCAGTCCCTTTTGACCACACAAATGGTTGATGGATTTTATTGTTTCTATATCGTAAACCGCTCCTCCCCCTTTATTGGTGGTGTTTTCCAAACAGACCAAGCTCGTTTTGGGACTGTGGTAAAAATCGGGTGGGTTGATACTTGCTTCTATTTGTTGCGCAGTGATTTTGCCTCGTTCTCCTTGTATTAATTTACAAGAAACTCCCGAATTAAAACTCACCCCTCCCCCTTCATAATTATAGACATGCGCGTAATGATCACAAATCAGCTGTTCTCCAGGCTGGGTATGTAATTTTATAGCAGTTTGATTGGCCATAGTCCCAGAAGGAAAAAACAAAGCTGCTTCTTTTCCAAAGAGGGTGGAGACTTCCTCTTCAAAAGCATTTACTGCAGGATCTTCTTTAAAAACGTCGTCTCCAACCTGAGCAGAAAACATGGCTTCTAGCATGCCTTCTGAAGGTTGGGTAACGGTATCACTTATCAAATTTACCAGCATAGGAGTTAGAAATCACATGAGAACGATCCAATAGGTGATCCGTCAGGAAGACGCTGTGGCACAGGTGGAGTAAAGTCATCCGGTTCCTCAAAATACAGGTCTATTTCTGCGCGATACACATCGGAAAAGTCCTTCCCTTCCTGACCCGCCAGCCAACGATCCAAAGCGACCAGTTGTTCATGAACTACCGCTTTTACTACGGGATTTGCTCCGGGCTGTTGCCCTAGATACATCATGTGCTTTAACAGAACAGACTTTACAACAGCATTGAGCTGAGCGTGGTGTGCATCTCTAGGCTTTAACTTAAAATGCTGATTTATAAGAACTTCTAAGGTTTCTTTTAGTGAAAGCTGATTGGTATCAAAACCGTATTGGGTTACCAAGCGGTTCGCCCGGTCGGGATGAAGTAACATTCCCAAAAGGGCATCACTCAGACTGTTTGCTATACCCAAATAATCAAATGATACACCCGCTTGAGAAAGGAAATTTTCTCGGGTTCTAGGATTGGAAAAAGAACGTGGCGGCAAAAGAGTCCTTAAATTCTCAGGAACAGCAAGGGCCTCAGGCTTTAAAGCATTTAAATATCCCATCAAAGCATTGCGTTGGGTCGTAGCGTCTACCGCTTCTACCCGATAAGCTACAGGTCCCTTTACAGCGTAGTCATAATCTATCCCTCCTATGAGTTTCACTACTGCCTCTACCTGATAACGGTGGAGCAGATACATCGGCACAAAACGGTCTTCCAAAGTGCTGTAGGGCTCACCCTTTCTAAGATGATCTAAAGTCAGGTGTCCTAAGGCTTTGGAACGAATGTCCATGAGTCGTGCTAACTCTGTGGTTGCCTCTGCTCCATTGTCCCAAAGATGTGCTTTAGGGTGTGCTCCCCCTACGGGACGTGCATCGCTATCGGATAGAAACCGATGGCCTGCAGCAGCACTTTGTTCCAAAATAGTATTTAAAGCAGATTCTTCTTCAGTTCCCTCTGGAAAGTCACTGTAGGCATATGCAACACTGACTTTGTCCCATTCTCCAATACCTACCTCATAGGCATTGGCAATGGAAAGCTGCCCTTCTTTCATTTCAATATTGGGGTGAGGATAGTCCATTACCGAGGTTCTGTTGTTTGCACTGGCAGCAAAGTTGTGTGCAAAGCCTAAGGTATGTCCAATTTCATGTGCAGAGAGTTGGCGAATACGGGCCAAGGCCATTTCTAAAGCTTGATTTTCTTTGTTGGCTCCTTCTGCAAAAGGAGCTTCCAGCAATCCCAAGGCGATCATGAAGTCCTGTCTGATACGGAGACTTCCCAAACTGACATGCCCCTTGATGATCTCTCCTGTTCGCGGATCCGAAACACTTGATCCATAGCTCCACCCTCTTGTGGAACGATGAATCCATTGAATGACATTGTAACGCACGTCTAGAGGGTCTGCATCATCTGGAAGTATTTTCACTTGAAATGCATCTTTAAAACCTATACTTTCAAAGGCTTGATTCCACCAGCGCCCTCCTTCCAATAAGGCAGAACGGACAGGCTCTGGAGTACCGTTATCCAAATAATATACTATAGGTTCAACCGCTTCACTTACTGCCGCCGCAGGGTCTTTCTTTTCCAAGCGATGACGGTAGATGTATTGTTTTTTGGTCGGTTGACTCACTGGGGTTGTGTAATCGTAAAAGGTAAAGGCATTGGCACCTGAACGAGGATCGAATTTGCGAGGCATATAGTTCAAATCCGGGAGTTCAACAAAAGAATGGTGCTGATGCACAGTTATGGCATCTGGTGTGGGTGTCACACCTTGAACCATATTTCCTGTGGCTGTTCCAGCGAAGGTGAGCATTATATCAAACTCAATATTTTTTGGAAAAGCCTTGGTGCGCTCTAGAAAAACAGCAGAACGGCTTTTATCAACACTGTAAGATCCTTGTTTTCTCTGTTTTAATCGTTTACTTACTCCATGTGCGTCTTGCATCAAAAAGGGTGTAAGATTAATCACATAACCCGAATTGTTTGACTCTACTATGGGAAATCCAAAGAGCACAGATTTTGCAAAAGCCTCTTTAATAGACCTTTGCTCCAAAGGATTGTCCGAGGTAGAGCGGTAGCGCAAGTTGGGTTGTATCAACATCAGTTTATTTCCCGACCTGGAAAAATAAACCACGCGTTCATCTCCCAACTGACCACGGTCCAGACCCAAGTCGTTATTTCCAACTCCAGCACTCAGACTGTTGACATACAGAAACTCTTTGTTCAACTCTTTTACAGTCAAATAAAGTGCGTCCTCTTTTTCGTTGTAGTTGAAATTAAAAAAACCCTTGAACCCTTGGGTGTTTTCCAAAACCGAAGCAGGTTTGACTTTGTTTTTGTTTTGAGCCAAAGCATTAGCTTGAAAAAGTATAATGATCGCAACTAGAAATATTGTTTTTTTCATCATTAAAATTTAAGTAGGTTAAATTACTAAAAACAAATGAGATAGTTTTGACCTTTTAATCAAGGTAAAATCATCAAAAGCTAATGCGCACTCCCAAACCCGCTGAAGTAGCCAATACACTTATTTGCTGTGCAGCAGCTTGTTTACTTTTATTGTTATAGCGTTTTAAAACTTCATCATACTTGCTTTTGAGTCCTCTAGACAGAAACAAACCCACTACAGTCAATCCTCCTCCAGCTATCAGCTGTTTTTTACTTCCGATGCTGCCCGTGGCGGTAAAACGTCCTATTTCATAACCAATCATGGCACTTCCAGGCAAAACCAATAGCGAAACCAACGTTTTTTTGTTTTCGGCTTTTAGAAATAAACGAAGTGTCTCTGGTTCATTTGCTAAGAGTTGTTTTAATTCTGTTGTATCGAGAAGAGCCTCATCGAGATAAAAATGAAAGCCTTTTCTGACGAGTTGTTGACTAAAAACAGACTGAAAACTGAGAAAAAATAAAAGGAGTAAGATTGGGATCTTCATAATTTGGAGTTTTTCTAAAAATACAAAAAATCCTTCTGGCACAACGCTGTAACGCGTTGCTTAAACCAATATAGTTACGTGTTGGAAACAGGCACAAGAGTGTAAAAGTGAATCGAAAGAACAACAAAAGAA
>VMCW01000187.1 GCA_008081175.1 Flavobacteriaceae bacterium | reverse complement strand
ACCAGCTCAACTACCCGAATCTCAAGCACGTATTAAGACCTTTTCAAAATGGCTGCCCAATATCCTTACAGATCATCATGAAATGGGTACAAACTCCTCTTTCTTTTTTCAGCCGGGAATTCCCTCACGAGTAAATCCTTTGACTCCTCTTATGAATCAAAAATTGACTAAAAAAATAGGTGAATTTCACGTAGAAGCTTTTGATAAATTAGGATCGCTTTACTATTCTGAAGAAGATTACGATGATTTTTATTATGGTAAAGGGTCAACCTATCCGGACGTAAATGGAAGTATTGGTATTTTGTTTGAACAAGCAAGCTCAAGAGGACATTTACAAGAAAGTGATAATGGACTTTTGAGTTTTCAGTTTACAATTCGAAATCAATTAACCGCTGCATTCTCTACACTAAAAGCGGCCACCTCTATGCGTGTAGAACTCTTGGACTATTTTAGGACTTTTTACTCAGATGTTCGTAAAAATGCAGCAAAAGAAAAGCAAAAAGCAATATTAGTGGGTAGTCCAAAGGATCCAGCTACACTATTTCATTTTGCAGAAATGTTAGCGCGACATGAAATTAAATTTCACGAATTAAAAAATAAAGTTACTAAGGGAGGTAAAACCTATTTACCTGAAACAAGCTATATCATACCGCTTGAACAAAAAAAACACCAACTTATCAAAGCGATGTTTAGTAAGCAGCGTTCTTTTCAAGACAGTTTATTTTATGATATTTCAGCTTGGACTTTTCCATATGCATTTAATTTAGACCACCACTATGAGAATACTACAGAGTTAGCCTCAAGTGAAGTGACCGCAATTACCCCTCCCAAAGGAGGTGTTGACAAAAAAGGAAACTACGCCTATCTTTTTGAAGCACACAATTACTACACACCAAAATTACTCAACCTACTTCACAAAAATAAGGTTCGAGTAAAGGTGGGACTTACCCCTTTTACTCTTAATGGTAAAAAATACGATTATGGAACCTATATGATTCCTGCTAAAAACCAGGATATGGACGAGGAAAAACTCTTTGGAATATTGAATGAGGCTGGATTGCAGAGTCACATTCAACTCACAGGAGTAGATACGGGTAATACAGAGGGTATCGACCTAGGCTCTCGAGATTTTACTACAGTTAAAGAAGCGAAAATTGCATTGTTGATAGGCGAAGGTGTTCGAAGTTA
Source organism: Flavobacteriaceae bacterium (assembly GCA_008081175.1). GTDB lineage: Bacteria > Bacteroidota > Bacteroidia > Flavobacteriales > Flavobacteriaceae > MS024-2A. Next base: position 13,374 of record VMCW01000187.1, on the reverse strand, counting down.
TGATGCTGGAGAAATTTGGCACCTACTGGACACTAGACATCAAATTTCTATTTCTAAACTTGATGTTAAAGACCTTAGAAGATCAGATCTCAGTAGATATACACATCTTATTTTACCGAGCTATAGCGGAACAAGTCTTAATGCTCATGTATCTAAAATTAAGGAGTTTGTTCAAGAAGGAGGCACACTCATCGGATATCGAACTACAACAAAATGGTTGGATAAAAATGAATTTATTTCTTTAGAATTCTTAGAACAATCGCCTGTTGCAAAAGGTATTTCTTTTGAAGATAAAGATAAATTTAGAGGAGCTCAAGTTACAGGTGGTGCTATTTTTAACGCAACCATCGATCGAAGCCATCCAATCAATTTTGGTTATGTAAACTCCAACCTCCCAATGTTTAGAAATACAAACTTATATCTTAAAGCAGACAAGGAAAGTTATAACAACCCTATACAATACACTTCCAATCCGCTATTGAGTGGTTACATTTCTGAAGAAAATTTAGCCTTGTTAAAAAACACGGTACCCTTCAAAACAAGTAGATTGGGTCGTGGACGGGTTATAGCAATTACAGACAATACAAACTTCAGAGCCTTTTGGTACGGAACCAATAGAATTCTTACCAATGCAATTTATCTCTCAGACAAAATGTAATTAAAGGACTTGTTGTCCATTTGGTACAGTAGTTTCAGGAGCTAATAAAATGATTTCTTCATTCTCTTTAGCTCCTAAAACTAAACATTGGCTTTCAAAGTCAGCAATTTTACGAGTTCCTATATTGACAACGGCTACTACCTGCCTGCCGACTAAAGTTTCTGTCCGATACCTTTTCGTAATTTGTGCTGAAGAAAAGAGAATACCTAAAGGACCAAAATCAATTTCCAGTTGAAAAGCTGGTTTTTTTGCTTTTGGAAATTCATTGGCACTGAGAATAGTTCCCACTCTAAAATCAAGTTTTTCAAAAGCAGAATAATCGATCATTATAAATTAAAATTTAGACAAAAATAGTACATTTAAATTCAGTAATTCTTTATGGCACTTACAGAATCTTACATGCTTCCTTTAGGAACGCAAGCTCCCTTTTTTAAATTACCCAATGTTGTATTGGGTATTGAACAGTCCCTAGATGAATTAAAAGGTGCTCATGGAACACTTGTTGTTTTTATGTGCAACCATTGCCCCTACGTTATTCATCTTTTAGAAGGGATTATTCAAACAGCAGGGGAATTTTCAAAGAAAGGAATTAGTACAATAGCGATTTCAAGTAATAGCACAGATACGCATCCTCAAGACGGCCCAGAAGAAATGAAAAAACTGGCTGAAAGCAAACACTTTTCTTTTCCCTATTTATATGACAAAAGCCAAGAAATAGCCCATTCTTATCAAGCGGCTTGTACACCCGATTTTTATCTATTTGATGCATCCCTAAAATTATTTTACAGAGGGAGGTATGATAATTCGAGACCAGGAAACGACATGCCGGTAAGCGGGAAAGAACTCCATCAAGCAGCAGATTTAATGTTGTCTAAAAGACAAATGCCCGAACCTCAATACCCAAGTATGGGTTGCAATATCAAATGGCATTCGGGAAACAGTCCCGAAGATCGCTTTTAAAGGTCAACCAACTCTACTTCAAAGATCAAATCTGCGTTTGGGGGAATGACTCCTCCAGCACCCTGAGCTCCATATGCTAAATGACTAGGAATCACAAAACGTGCCGCTGCCCCTTTATTCAAAAGCATAATCCCTTCGTCCCATCCAGGAATCACTTGACCCACTCCTACAGAAAAGGAGATAGGCTGGTTTCTTTGGTAGGATGAATCAAAAACAGTTCCGTCCAGTAGGGTACCTTTATAGTGAACGGAAACTTGTGCTCCCTTTTCTGGGCTAGGGCCTTCTCCAGCTTTTTTGATAGAATAAAATAAACCACTTGCCGTTTTATCCATTCCTTTTGTGTGCTCTTCTAATGCTTTTTCCGCTGCTTCACGAGCTGCTTTTTTACGCTCTTCACCACTCGAAGTAAAAGTATTGAAAGCAGCCTGAGCATCCCAATTTTTGGCATCCTCACCATAACGCTCTATCCGTACATTTTCAATAAGATCTCCTTGAGCAATTTGATCAACAACCTCTTGACCTTCATGCACATATCCAAAAACAGTATGTTTTCCATCGAGCCAGTCCGTAGGACCGTGAGTGATAAAAAACTGACTTCCATTTGTACCTGGTCCGGCGTTTGCCATAGAAAGCGTGCCCGCTCTGTGGTGTTTTAATTCAGGATGAAATTCGTCATCAAATTGATAACCTGGACCACCAGATCCTGTGCCTTGTGGGCAACCCCCTTGAATCATAAAATCAGAAATGACACGATGAAATTTTAAACCGTTATAGTAGGGTTCTCCTGGTTTCTTATGATCATTAGGTTGAGTCCCTTCCGCTAAACTTACAAAGTTCCCTACAGTTCCTGGGGTAAGTTTATAGGTTAGCTCAACAGTAATAGTGCCTTTTGAGGTTTCAAATAATGCGAAAATGCCTTCCATGTGATTTCTTTTGTGGACAAAGATAAGAATCCGCTTAGATCACAAAAGTTTAATTTGCAATTTCACTCATAAACTTTAGGCGATAGAGACGTATTTCTTCTTCCTCATATGCTCCGTCAAAAGCATCTACAGCAGTAGTTATTGCATCAGTATTCGATTCAATAAAATAATCATACAACTCCTCAATTTGATCTTCATCAAAAAGATCTTCAAGATAGTAGTCTATATTGAGTCGAGTACCTGCAAAAACGATAGTCTCCATCTCTTCGATGAGCTCTTCCATAAGCATACCCTTTGCATCGGCTATGTCTTCTAGGGGAAGCTTACGATCTACACTTTGTATGAGGTAGAGTTTAAGCCCTGAATTTACCCCTGTGCTTTTAACAACCAAATCATCGGGTCTTAAAATGTTGTTTTCCTCTACATACTTTTGGATCATTTCTATAAATGGAGCACCGTAGCGTTTTGCTTTCCCCTCACCAACCCCGTTGATTGAAACGAGTTCTTCAAGTGAAATAGGGTATTTCAGACACATTTCCTCCAAAGAATTCTCTTGGAAAACAGCGTATGGAGGCACTTCATTTGTTGAAGCTACCTCTTTTCGTAATTTGATTAGCAGCTGCATCAATACTTTATCTAAAGCCCCTGTGGACTTCTTTTGTACTATTGGGTATTCACCTAGATCTTCAAACTTATGATCTTCAGTCATCATAAAGCTGGTAGGCTGTTTGAGATACTCTTTTCCTCTCTGAGAAAGTCTCAATAAACCATAGGTTTCAATCTCTTTAGTTAAAAACCCTGTTACAAGAGCTTGTCTGATTAAGGCCATCCAAAAGGAGGACTCTTTCTCTGAACCACTTCCAAAAACTGAAAGCAGATGTGTTTTATGGGATTGAATCAACGCATTTTTATCACCCAAAAGTGTCTTAACCAACTCTTTCGATTTGTAGATTTCTTTTGTTGCCTTTACCGCTTCCAGCAAGCGCATAAGTTCGTTTTTTGCCTCAAATTTTTTCTTTGGATAGCGCATGTTGTCATCCATATCACCTCCTTCACCTTTTTCATTGTCAAACTGCTCTCCAAAATAGTGTAAAATAAATTTTCTCCTAGACATTGAAGTTTCAGCATAAGCCACCATATCTGCCAATAATGCCATTCCAATTTCTTGTTCAGCCAAGGGTTTTCCTGACATGAATTTTTCTAACTTTTCAATGTCTTTGTAGGAATAGAAAGCTAAACAATGTCCTTCACCACCATCCCTACCTGCTCTTCCTGTCTCTTGGTAATAACTTTCTATGCTTTTTGGAATATCATGATGTATGACAAAACGGACATCTGGCTTGTCTATACCCATACCAAAAGCTATGGTTGCAACAATAATATCACAATCGTCTTTTAAAAATAAATCTTGGTGGGAGACTCTAGACTTTGCATCAAGACCTGCGTGATATGGTAATGCATTGATTCCATTGACCTGAAGTGTTTGTGCCAACTCCTCAACTCGCTTTCTAGAAAGACAGTAAATGATTCCAGATTTCCCCTCATTTTGCTTGATGAACCTAATGATGTCAGAGTCGACATGTTTTGTTTTAGATCGTACTTCATAATAGAGATTGGGTCTATTAAAAGAAGCCTTATAAACTTTAGCTTTTGAAATGCCCAAGTTTTTCATAACATCCTCTTGTACTTTTGGCGTAGCAGTAGCAGTTAAGGCGATGATGGGTATGGACTGCTTGAACTGTTCTAAGATTACTCTAAGATTTCTGTATTCTGGCCTGAAGTCATGCCCCCATTCGGAGATACAATGGGCCTCATCAACTGCTAAAAAAGAAATTTTAACTGATTTAAAAAAATCGATTGTTTCTTGTTTCGACAAGGACTCAGGGGCTACGTACAGAAGTTTTGTTACTCCTCCCAATATGTCTTTTTTTACTTGAGCGGTTTCGGTTTTATTTAAAGAAGAATTTAGCACGTGTGCTATCCCATTTTCAGAGGAAATACCTCTTATAGCATCCACTTGGTTTTTCATCAAAGCAATTAAAGGAGAAACAACAATAGCCGTTCCTTCTTGAAGTAGTGCAGGAAGCTGATAACAGAGTGATTTTCCCCCGCCTGTAGGCATAATAACAAAAGTGTCCTCTCTTTTAAGGATATTAGATATAACTGCTTCTTGAAGCCCCTTAAAGTTTGCGAACCCAAAGTGTTTCTTTAGTTGAAATTTAAGATCTTCTTTATTCATTGAAAATTGGGGAGATTAATTTTTCAAGCATTTTTATTCTAAAAATAATAAAATTTATTATCAAAAAACAGTATTTCATCCAATAACAGACTACCAGATTATTACTTTCATTCTTAAAAAATACTGCTGCATACCATTTGTTTTTGATATTTTTACAATCGATTTTAAATAAAACGAAGATTGTAACCGATGAGCGAAAATCAACCAAAAGACGAAATGTCCTTTTTAGATCATCTTGAAGAATTGAGATGGCATCTTATTCGTTCTGTTTTAGCAATATTGATCGTTGCCACAATAGCCTTTGTATTTAAAGATTTTATTTTTGATGTTTTACTTTTCGGTCCCAAACAAAAAGATTTTATCACTTACAGGTGGTTTTGTTCAATCTCACAAAGCCTAGGCCAAGGCAATAGTTTTTGCATCGAAGAACTGCCTTTTAGGATTCAAAGTAGAACCATGGCAGGTCAATTTTCTGCGCATTTATGGACCTCTGTATTAGCAGGATTTATAGTGGCTTTTCCATACGTAATTTTTGAATTTTGGAAGTTCATTAGTCCGGGACTGTATGAAAAAGAAAGAAAAAACGCCAGAGGTTTCATTTTTGTTGCTTCTTTATTATTTTTTATTGGTGTATTGTTTGGATACTATATCGTTACTCCACTTTCCATAAATTTCTTGGGTAATTATTCTGTGAGTGCAGAAATTTTTAACGACTTTGATTTGAGTAGTTATATCGGTTTGTTAAGAGCTTCGGTACTAGCATCTGGAATAATTTTTGAACTTCCAATAATTGTTTATTTTTTAACGAAAGTTGGAATTATCACTCCCTCCTTTTTGAGAAAAAACAGAAAGATCTCTCTCGTAGTTGTTTTAAGTTTATCTGCAATCATCACACCACCAGATATTGCAAGTCAAATAATAGTAAGTATCCCCATACTTATTCTTTACGAAGTGAGTATATTGATCTCAAGAATAGTAACTAGAAACCAAGACAAAGCCCTTAAAAATGTCTAATGCAGTAAGTGAATTTAACGAATATCGAAGTCGAATGAATGACAAGCTCCTCGAAGGAGCGTCGACCACATTAAAACGCATCTTCAGCTTGGACAATCAAGCTTATAAAAAAGGGAGTTTAGACGTTTCCACCAAAGAACTTTTAGGCTTAGTTGCTTCTATGGTTTTACGATGTGATGACTGTGTAAAATACCACCTCGAAAACTGCTTCAAAGAAAATCTAACTAAAACACAAGTTATGGAAGCACTTGAAATTGCTACTGTTGTTGGAGGAAGTATTGTTATTCCTCATTTGAGGAGAGCCTATGAATATTGGGAAATCTTAGAAAAACAAGAAAATTAGTTTTATGAAACTACGAGCAGAAGGTATAGAAAAATCCTATAAAGGACGTAAAGTTGTCAAAGGCATCTCTCTTGATGTAACCCAAGGTGAAATTGTTGGACTTTTAGGCCCCAATGGAGCTGGAAAGACAACTTCTTTCTATATGATTGTAGGTCTAATAAAACCCAACGCAGGAGCAATCTTTTTGGACAACGAGGAAATTACCACTTTTCCGATGTACAGAAGAGCCCAAAAAGGGATTGGTTATTTAGCACAAGAAGCCTCTGTTTTTAGAAAATTGAGTGTTGAAGATAATATTCTAAGTGTCTTACAAATGACAACGCTGAGCAAGACTGCTCAAAAAGAAAAAATGGAATCACTTTTAGAGGAATTTGGTCTCACCCACATAAGAAAAAACAGGGGGGATTTACTATCTGGGGGCGAACGCAGAAGAACAGAAATCGCAAGAGCTTTAGCTACAGATCCAAAATTTGTTCTTCTCGATGAACCCTTCGCTGGTGTTGACCCTGTAGCAGTAGAAGACATCCAGCGAATTGTTGCACATCTCAAAAAGAAAAACATCGGCATCCTCATAACAGATCATAACGTTCAAGAAACGCTAGCCATTACTGATAAAACTTATCTGATGTTTGAAGGAAGTATCCTTAAGGCTGGAACTCCAGAAGAACTCGCAGAAGATGAAATGGTCCGCAAAGTTTATTTGGGTCAAAATTTTGAACTACGTAAAAAGAAATTGTCTTTTTAAAAAACTGCTTAACTTAAGCTATTACGTATCAGGTTTAATACCAAATAAACTAAAATTAACAATGGTACAGCTGCCCAATTAAATATATAAAAAGCGGGAAGGCTAAGCAATAGAAGTACCATTTGATAGCTGTATTCTTTTAGATTAAAAGACTTTATTTTGAATGAAAATAAAGGCAATCTGATGTTCATTAGCATAGCAGAACACAAGACGATTGCAAACAAGCTAAAGTATGAAGTCAAACTGGGTTTTAACGATTCAAAAAGGGGGTGCTCTATGAGTAAAGGGAGTGCAACAATAAAAAGTGCATTAGCAGGAGCTGGAAGACCCCTAAAATCATAGCGCTGCTCTTTATCAATATTGAAACGCGCAAGTCGAATTCCAGCTCCAAGTGGAATTAAAAAGGAAATTAAAGCATAGGGTGCATAGGTGAAAGTAAATTCACTTTGAAGAATTTGTGTGACAAGATGTACCTCTTGAACCCCAATCTCAAGAAACAAATTGTACATCACTATGCCCGGAACAAATCCACTAGTTATAAGATCTGCCATTGAGTCAAATTGGAGTCCAAAATCACTCTCAACCTTCAGTAAGCGAGCAAAAAAACCATCAAAAAGATCAAAAAAAGCACCTAAAAAAACCATTAAAAAAGCCGCTTCAAATAAGTTCCTATAGGCCAAGTATGCTGCGAAACAACCACATAGAAAGTTTAGCGCAGTAAAAATGTTGGGAATGCTTTTCCTGAGTAATTGCACAAAAATATTCTAATTTTCATACAATATACTAATTGCAATAGCTCCAAAAAAATTAAATTCGTAGAAATGTCAAAGAGTTTAAAACATCTTATTTTATCCCTTTCCTCTGGAGTAGCGCTTGGTCTTTCTTGGCCTACGGGAGGATGGACCGTATTGATTTTTATTGCCTTAGTTCCTCTACTTTTTTTGGAGAATTCGATTCGAATGGAAACTAATAAAAGAAGTGGACTGTATCTTTTTGGTTACAGCTATTTGACTTTTATTACCTGGAATCTAATCACTACTTGGTGGCTGTATAACTCTACAGTTTTTGGAATGCTTTTTGCCAATTTGTGCAACAGCCTTTTTTATACACTCCTTTTTTTGATTTTTTCATGGTCTAAAAAAAAGCTACCCTTAAAGAGTGCTCATCTCTTTTTGATAAGTAGTTGGCTCGCATTCGAAAAACTTCATCTGATTTGGGATTTTTCCTGGACATGGCTCAACCTAGGGAATGTTTTTTCAGAACACATCTATTGGATTCAATGGTATGAACATACCGGGACTTTTGGAGGGAGTTTATGGGTGCTTGTTGTAAATCTTTGGGTTTTTTCTATTTTGAAAAACCCCAAATTCAACACCCCCATTCTTCGAGTTCGCAAACTCACAGGACCTCTTCTCCTAATAGCCCTTCCCATTGCTTTTTCACTTTATTTGTACCAACAAGTTGAAGAGCCTAAAAGAACAATTGATGTTGTTCTCGTACAGCCCAACATAGATCCTTATGATGAAAAATACCAACTTACTAATCAAAAATTTTTAAGTCTATTAGTTGATCAAATAGAACCTCATATAACCCCTGAAACTTCTTATATATTAACCCCAGAAACTTATTTTGCAGAAGGCTATGGGGAGGAATTGCATGCTTTTCAAAACACTTTACTCCACAAATCAATTCAAGAGATTTTATCGACTTTTCCCAACACACAATTGATAACAGGAATCCAATTTTACGATACTTATATTCAAGAAGAAGCACCCTCGCTAACTGCAAACAGTGTACGCCCTAATCTTTGGGTTGAATATTACAACAGTGCCATAAGTGAATTTTATAACAAAATGCCTGAATATTACCACAAATCGAAATTGGTTGTCGGAGTAGAAAATATGCCTTTTAAAAGCATTTTAAATCCACTTTTAGGAGATGTAATGATTGACTTGGGGGGAACTGTTTCAAGTAGAGTGACACAAGGCGAAAGAACGGTTTTTAAACATGCCAAAAACAGTGAAAAAGCAGCACCTATTATTTGTTATGAATCGATATTTGGTGAATTTGTAACTGGATACATTAAAAATGGAGCTACTTTTTTAGCAATTATCTCTAATGATGCATGGTGGGGGGAAACTCCAGGGCACCGACAATTATTAAGCTACACACGCCTAAGAGCGATCGAAACACGAAGAGATATAGCACGTAGTGCCAATACGGGAATTTCTGCTATAATTAATGCAAAAGGAGAAATTTTACAACAAACAGAATACAATACCAAAACTGTTTTAAAAGGTAAGCTCGCGTCTAGATCAGATCTTACTTTCTATGTGCGCTTTGGAGATATAATCGCCCGATGGGCAGTTTTTATCAGTGTATTGTTTTTATTACTTGCGCTGAGCGGCCGTTTAAAAACTTCTAGATAACTACAAGAAATAAGCAGGCAACCCTAAACATTAATCTCAATTATTATTCCTACATTTGGATAGAATTCTTTAGAGCATACCTACTCTAAGACCTGAAGCGAGAAAATGAAAGAGAATAAAGTCTACACAAAGACTGGAGACAACGGTATTACAAGTTTGTTTTCTGGAAAACGAGTCCCAAAACACGACATCCGTATTAAAGCATATGGGGCTATTGATGAACTGGTTGCCTGGTCTGGACTAATTCGCGATACCACTCAAAACCCAAGTGTTCAAGATACCCTAATTGAAATACAAAAACAACTGATGACCGTATCGTCCCAATTAGCAATTGATTCTGATAAAGATTTTCCTAAAAATCTAAGACCTCTAGAAAATACCACAGTGAGTTTTATCGAAAATGAAATCGATTTATTAACAGCCAAACTCCCTCCTTTAAGGAACTTTGTCATTCCCGGTGGACACATTCTGATTTCCTACGCACACATTGCTAGAAGCATCTGTAGAAGAGCTGAAAGGCATGTCACAGAACTCGATCAAAATGCACCCGTTTCAGCTACAATAATTGCCTACATAAACCGCCTATCAGATTACTTTTTTACCCTATCTAGAACCTTTGCTTTTGAACTTGAGGTTGAAGAAGTAAAATGGAGTGGAAACTAAATTCTTAAAAAGGTTGTGTACTTTCAATAAAAAATTATTTTTGCAAAAAAATATATTCTTATGTATTGGACATTAGAACTTGCATCCTACTTAAGCGACGCCCCTTGGCCCGCTACAAAAGATGAATTAATTGATTACTCAATTCGAACAGGAGCACCCCTTGAGGTAGTTGAAAACCTCCAGTCGATGGAAGACGAAGAGGACATCTACGAATCCATTGAAGAAATCTGGCCCGATTTCCCTACCGAAGAGGATTACCTTTGGAACGAAGACGAGTATTAATCGATTCCTTGTATGAATTACTAAAGTCTCTTATTTGAGACTTTTTTTTTAGTTACTTTTAACCTCTCACTAAAGCGCTTATGAGCATTCTAAACAGCATATTAAAAACATTTGTTGGGGATAAAACCAAAAAAGACCTCAATTCAATAAAACCCCTAGTAGCTAAAATCAACGAACACCAAAAAGAATACGAATCTTTAAGCAACGATCAACTAAGAGAAAAGACTACCTACTTTAAAAATTTACTGGCTGAAGGAAATAAGAGTCACCTCGAAAAAATTGAATCACTTCAAAACGAAGTGATGCAAACGGAGGACCTCGATCAAAAAGAAGCACTTTACAAACAAATTGATCAAGAAGAGGAATTCGCTCAGACAGAAGCAGAAAGCATACTCAACAATATCCTTCCCGAAGCATTCGCTGTAGTTAAAGAAACGGCTCGTCGTTTTGTAGAAAACAAATCCATAGAAGTGACAGCAACTCCTTTTGATCGGGAGTTATCTCAAACCAAACCCTATATCCAACTCACCGGAGACAAAGCGCTTTGGGCCAACTCTTGGGATGCTGCTGGAAAACCCATCGTTTGGGATATGGTTCACTATGACGTGCAGCTTATTGGTGGTATTGCGCTTCATCAAGGTAAAATTGCAGAAATGCAAACAGGGGAAGGAAAAACCCTTGTAGCTACGCTACCGGTATACCTAAACGCCCTTACTGGAAAAGGAGTTCATCTTGTAACGGTAAACGATTACCTCGCAAAGAGAGATAGCGCTTGGATGGCTCCCTTATTTCAGTTTCATGGCTTAAGCGTAGATTGCATTGATCACCACCAACCGAATAGTCCAGAAAGAAGAAAAGCCTACCAAGCAGATATCACTTACGGTACGAACAATGAATTTGGCTTTGATTATCTAAGGGATAATATGGCACATACTTCAGAAGATCTGGTGCAACCCAAACACAATTATGCCATCGTAGATGAGGTAGACTCAGTTCTTATAGATGATGCAAGAACTCCGTTGATTATTTCAGGTCCTACACCACAAGGTGATCGTCATGAATTCGATGTTTTAAAAGCAAACATCAACAATCTTGTAGCAAAACAACGTTCGCTACTTACAGGTGTTTTAGCAGATGCCAAAGCTAAAATTAAGGCAGGAGACACCACTGAGGGAGGCCTTTTATTACTTCGTGTCTACCGTGGTCTTCCCAAAAATAAAGCACTGATCAAATTTTTAAGTGAAGAAGGGGTAAAGCAACTTTTACAAAAAACAGAAAATCACTACATGCAAGACAACAACAGGGAGATGCATGTTGTTGATGCAGAGCTTTATTTTGTCATCGACGAAAAGAACAATCAAATTGACCTCACGGAAAAAGGCATTCAAATGCTCTCTGAGGATAATTCTGATTCGAACTTTTTTGTATTACCAGATATTGGGAGTGAAATTGCTAAAATTGAGTCTCAAGAATTGGAGCCTAAAAAAGAAGCAGAGTTAAAAGAAGCTCTTTTTAAAGATTTTGATGTAAAAAGTGAACGAATTCACAGCATGAATCAATTGCTTAGAGCTTATACACTTTTTGAAAAAGACGTTGCCTACGTAGTGATGGACAATAAGGTAAAAATTGTCGATGAACAAACGGGAAGAATAATGGAGGGGCGTCGTTATTCCGATGGTTTACACCAAGCCATAGAAGCCAAAGAAAACGTAAAAATAGAAGCGGCGACCCAAACTTATGCCACTATCACGCTTCAAAATTACTTCAGAATGTACCACAAACTTTCTGGAATGACAGGAACAGCAATAACTGAAGCGGGAGAATTTTGGGAAATCTATAAATTGGATGTAATTGAAATCCCTACCAATAGACCAATAGCAAGAGAGGATGAGGATGATCTTATTTACAAAACCAAAAGAGAAAAGTATAATGCAGTCATTGAACGTGTAAGCAACTATACCTCTGAGGGTAGACCTGTTTTAATCGGAACTACCTCGGTTGAGATTTCTGAGCTTTTAAGTAAAATGCTCAATATCCGAAAAATCCAACACAATGTACTCAATGCCAAAATGCATAAAAAAGAAGCAGAAATTGTTGCTGAGGCTGGAAACCCAGGTGTCGTTACAATTGCTACCAACATGGCGGGTCGTGGAACCGATATCAAATTATCACAACAAGTAAAAGACGCTGGAGGGGTAGCAATCATAGGGACCGAACGTCACGACTCGCGTCGCGTAGACAGACAGCTGAGAGGAAGATCGGGACGTCAGGGAGATCCAGGAAGCTCACAGTTTTTTGTTTCTCTAGAGGACAATCTAATGCGCCTTTTTGGTTCTGAACGAGTTGCAAAAGTAATGGATCGTATGGGGCTCGAGGATGGAGAAGTCATACAACATTCCATGATGACAAAATCCATAGAACGCGCACAGAAAAAAGTGGAAGAAAACAATTTTGGAATACGAAAGCGCCTTTTGGAATACGATGATGTGATGAGCGCCCAAAGAGAAGTAATTTACAAAAGAAGAAAGCACGCACTCTCAGGATCGAGACTCAAGTTGGATGTACTCAATATGCTTTACGATACCTGTGAGGATATTGTACTAAACAACAAAGCAACAAACGATTTTAAAAACTTTGAATTTGAAATCATCAGCAACTTCTCCATGACTTCACCACTTGGTGCAGATGAATTTGGAGAAAAATCTGAAAATGAATTGATTCAAGAGTTGTATCATGCACTTCTCACACATTATAACGAAAAGACTGCCGCCAATGCGCAAATGGCATTTCCTGTTATCAAAGAAGTATTCGAACGTCCTGACAATAAATTTGAACGAATTGTAGTTCCCTTTACAGATGGAGTAAAATCACTCAATGTTGTTACTGACCTCAAACAGGCTTATGAAACCGAAGGTAAAAGTTTAGTGAGTGATTTTGAACGCAATATCACCCTTGCCCTTATTGATAATGCCTGGAAAGACCATTTAAGAAAAATGGATGAGTTAAAACAGTCGGTTCAGCTTGCTGTACACGAACAAAAAGATCCTCTACTTATCTATAAATTTGAAGCTTTTGAGCTCTTTAAATCCATGATCAATGGATTGAATAAAGAGGTGCT
>VMCW01000105.1 GCA_008081175.1 Flavobacteriaceae bacterium | reverse complement strand
ATTTTGGAAGAAGACACCGATGGGGAAAAACAGCTCTTTATCATTTTGGTGCTCAACTCATTTTCAACGGGTTGTGGTCTATGGTATTTTTTGGCTTGAAGAATCCTTTATTGGGTCTTTTAGTGATTGTTGTTTTATGGATTTTAATTGAGCGCAGTATCTTTTGGTTTCGTTTGGTTGACCGAAAAGCCTCATTACTGCTTTATCCTTATTTAACCTGGGTAAGTTTTGCTACACTTCTCAACCTGGCGATTTTGTATTTAAATTAAAACTTTTCTTTAGGAACTCGTTCTGGAAAGTCTGTAATAATTGCCTCCACTCCCAAACTGCGAATTAAATTGATGTCGTCAACTTCATTGACCGTCCAAGTGTAAATTTCAAAACCCTTTTCATGGATTTTAGAGACCACATCAGAATTTAAGCTTTTGAAATTTGGATTGATGGCTACGGCTTTCAACTCCAATCCTACTGCCAAAGCGTCTAAGGGATCGTCTTCGGTGAGAACTGCAATGGGCACTTCTTTATTGACGCTTCGGAAGAGCTTCAATTCGTCCCAATCGAAGCTTGAGATCAATATCTTTTCTTGAGACCATTCCTCCCTCTCAAAGTAATTTTGTAAAAGCTCGTGTGTTTTGAGTGCTGTATTACTCCCTTTTAATTCAATGTTTAAAACAACCCTTCCATTTATCAAATCCAACACCTCGTTCAAGGTAGGAATCGTAAAACCGTTTAACACCTCTATACGCTGAATGGAATCCAAGTCTAATGCCTCTATGTATCCAGTAGCATTTGTTAATTTATCTAACGTTTTGTCGTGAAAAACAACCAATTCACCGCTCGCACACTGAAACACATCTATCTCAACACCATCTACACCTAGATCTAGTGCTTTTGCTATAGAAGGTAAAGTGTTTTCAGCCAGATGCCCTCGAGCACCTCGATGACCTATAACTAATGTGTTTTTGGGTGGTGTACATTCAGCCATAAGCAAACTAAATAAAACGGTTAAAACGGTATTTTGAATTTTCACTGATTTTAAATTTTACTTCCAATTTAAAAAAATAAGATCAAAGCTTTTCTTTCTTAGATCATTTAATGAGTATCCAAAATTCCCATGGCTTCATATCGTATTGATAAGATGAAGAAAGACGTTTGGATTTAAAATCTTGATAGCGCTTAAACTTCCCATCATAGGGCATGGTAAATTGAGCATAATCTTTGGTTAGATTGGCAATTACCAAAAGAGTGTCTCCTTCTTTTCCTCTTTCAAATGCTAATATCTGATTATTTTTTGTGGTTTGGAGTCGCTTAAAAGAACCTCCTTTATCTCCAGAAGCAAGTGCTTTGTGGTTGTTTTTCAGAGCACCTAGTTGTTGTAAGAGTTGCATTGTTTTTCCTGCTACTTTTGGGAAACTATCTTTTTCAAAAAAATGCAATCTCTTATTGAGGTCGTACTCCTGCCCAGAATAGATCAATGGCATACCGGGCAGTGTAAAATTCATAACCATAAAAGCGTGATCTGCATCACCGTAGCTTTCCTTGACCGTACCGTTCCATGAGTTCTCATCGTGGTTGGCAATAAAGTGCACTAAAATGTTTTCGGCTCCGTATAAACGCAATGCGCGCTCTATATGTCGATGATAGTTCTCTACTGTTGCCTTTCCTTTTGCAACATCCTTTGAAAGGTGGTGGCCAGGCCAATCATAGGTTGCATCAAACTTACTAACCAATTCTTTTCCCCCAGGATGATAAATATCTGTTTCTGCAAGTAAAAAAACAGGTTTCACCTCCCGTATTGCTGCAAATGTTTTATCGTAAAATTCTTGAGGCACAGCATAGGCCTGATCAATTCGATAGCCGTCAATGTCGGTTTCTTTTACCCAATAAACCATCGATTGACGCAATTCTTCACGCATTTCAAGGTTATCGTAATTTAAATCGGCAACGTCCGTCCATCCAAACGATTTTCCAGTTCTAAAATCAATAGGATCTATGATCTCACCTTTTCTGTTTTTTAAATAATACTCACTTTTTTCCTTGATCCAATGATGATCCCATCCAGTATGACCTGGTACCCAATCTAAAATGACATAAATTCCCAGATCATGTGCTTTTTTTACAAGTGCTTTAAAATCTTCTAAAGTTCCGAATTCAGGGTTTACTTTAGTATAATCAGATACTGCGTAATAACTTCCTAGAGGACCTTTACTTTTTGTTGTTGAAATGGGATTTATGGGCATAAGCCATAAAATTTTTACTCCCATTTTTTTGAGTACGGGAAGGTCTTCTGCAAAGGCGTTAAACGTTCCCTCTTCAGAATACTGTCTGATATTTGCTTCGTACAATACAGCATGAGCTATATCCTCTTCGGAAATAGGCTGAAGGGGTGTCGTTTCTTTATTGTTTTCAAGAGGTTTTCGAGCTTCTTCTTTTGGAGATTGACAGGCGAGAAAAAGAAGTGCTACTAGAAAAAAGTATTTGGTTTTCATCATTTTAGTTTAATTCAATTATATAGGCTGTTTCTGCATTAATTTTTAAAGACTTTTCTAAGTCAACTGTTTGTTCCGTTAGAACCTCCCATCCTTTCTTTTTTCCTTCTATCCCCTCGGAAAAACGGTCTAAAGAAAGAGTTTGATTTTCAAGGCTATTATTCACAACCACCATAACACGGGTATCATCAGCGATTCGAAAATAAACATAAACATCGTTTTGAGGAACAAAGTGTAAAGTTTTTCCAAAATGAATAGCAGGCTGTGTTTTACGCCAATTCACTATTTTTTTAGTGAAGTTAAAATACTTTTTTTGAATGGAGTTACGTCCTTGATCTTTAAAAGCGTTTTGTGGATCAGAAGACCATCCCCCAGGAAAATCCTTGCGAATAGCACCGTCTCCGTTTTCTTTTTTTCCTGTCATTCCAATTTCTGTTCCATAATAGATTTGTGGTATTCCTCTTAAGGTCATTAAGACAGTCATCATTCTTTTATAGGTTTTAAAATCGGGATAGAAGTCATTAATTCGATTGGTATCGTGGTTTTCTGAAAAAATCAACACCTTGTTGATGTTTGGATACAAAAAATCGTTTTGTAGGTTTTTATATATTCGGGTCATGCCGTGTTCCCAATAGTCATTGTGTTCTTTAAATGCAGTAACAATGGCGTCATTAAGAGTAAAATCCATCACACTGGGCAACTTAGAATTGAACTCTTGGATTGCAGCAACAGCACTGTTTTCTTGCCAATAGGAAAGGTGCACAGTATTGTGCATCCAGCCCTCCCCTACGATGTTAAAATTTGGATATTCTTTTCGTATTGCTTCAAGCCAAAGCGTCATAGGCTTTGGGTTGTTATAGGGAAATGTGTCGACACGAAATCCATCAACACCTGCAAATTCAATCCACCAAATCGCATTTTGAATCAAATAGTCCAAAAGCAAAGGTTGACTTTGATTGAGGTCCGCCATAGAGGGCACAAACCACCCTTGAAGTAATTCCTTTCGATCAATTTCTGAAGCATAGGGATCAGAATGGATTTCTTTTCTATGGTTGGTGTTGGTATACTTTTCAAATTGATGAATCCAGTCAGAAGTAGGTAGGTCTTTTATCATCCAATGCTCTACACCCCAATGGTTGGTCACATAATCCATTATAAGTTTCATATCCCTTTGGTGCAGTTCATCAGCTAGTCGTTTGTAGTCCCAATTGGTCCCAAAGCGAGGGTCTATTTTGTATAGATCACTTTGTGCGTAGGTATGATAAGAAACCTGAGCATCATTATCTTCACAAAGTGGCGTAGACCACAGCGCAGTCACACCCAATTCTTGAAGATAATCTAAATGCTGAATGATTCCTTCTAGATCGCCACCGTGACGACCATCTTGATCTGCCCTATTTTGTTTATCTGTAAGCAAAGGATGGGAGTCGTTGTCTGGATTTCCATTTGCAAAACGGTCGGGCATGAGCAGATAAATCACATCCGAGGCATCAAAAGACTCCTTTCTAACGAGATCAGACCTGCTTTTTATGGTATAGGGAATACTTCTTTTTTTTTGACCTTTTTGATAAAGTTCTATTGTAAAAGTTCCCGGTTTCTGATCGGATAAATCAAAGTAAAGAAAAAGGTAATTGCTGTTTTCTGTTCTTTTTACTTCAACGAGTTGCATCCCTGAAACGCGAGGCTCCAATGTGGCTATGTTCTGATCATACAACAGAAGCTGTAGTTTTTTTTCTTCCATACCTTCCCACCAAAAGGGAGGTTCCACCCGCTCTATCTGTCCCTGCAGTGTTGTGAGAATTAAAAAAAGAAGTGGAAAATAATTTTTCAAAACAGTACTATTTTAAACTAGTTTTCCCTTACAATAAACCTTTAGGTCTGCGTTTTTGTAACGAACATCTGTTTGGGAATCCGTGACGAGAACCTCAATTAAAGTTCCTCTAAAATTAATTTTAAAACGATACTCCTTCCAGGAATTAGGCAGTATTGGGTCTATATGAAGTTCATCATTAATCACTCTCACTCCTCCCAATCCTTCAACCACACTCATCCATGTTCCCGCCATACTGGTAATGTGTAAACCTTCTTCCACTTCACTGTTGTAGTCGTCTAAATCCAAACGTGACGTTTGCAGATAAAAAGCATAAGCTTGATCCTTTCTTCCCAGACGAGCCGCTAGAATAGCATGGATACAGGGAGATAACGAAGATTCATGTACAGTAAAAGGTTCATAAAAATCAAAATGCCGTTCCAACTCCTCTTTTGTAAAGTGATCTCCGAAGAGATAAAAGCCCTGCAAAACGTCAGCTTGCTTTATGTAAGGAGACCTCAAAATGCGATCCCAGGACCAGTATTGATTTATGGGTCTTTCCTCCGTATTTAATTCGGCAACAGATGTTAAAGTTTTATCTAAAAAACCATCCTGTTGCAAGAATAACTCTTGAGTTGGATGTTTCGGAAAATACATTTGATCTGCTATCTCATTCCACAGTTCCAGTTCATCTTCTTTCCAATTTAATTTATCAGTTAGACCTTCCCATAAGTCGGGCAGCTCATTTTGAAGTTTCTGAATTTGGGAAGCAGTAAAACGCAAACACCATTGTGCAAGATAGTTGGTATACCAATTGTTATTTACGTTGTTTTCATATTCGTTAGGACCTGTTACACCTAGCATTACGTAGGCCTTTTTTAGTGTGGAGAAATTAACGCGTTGCGCCCAAAATCGTGAAATAGCAATTAGGACTTCAATTCCCATTTCTGGAATATACTGGGTGTCCCCTGTAAAACGTTCGTAATTGTATATCGCAAATGCAATCGCCCCATTACGGTGGATTTCTTCAAAAGTAATTTCCCATTCGTTATGGCACTCTTCGCCATTCATAGTTACCATAGGGTAAAGTGCAGCACCGTTTGAAAACCCTAACTTTTCTGCATTTTGTATAGCTTTTCCCAGCTGATCGTAACGGTATTTGAGAAGATTTCGCGCTACCGCTTGGTCTTTTGTAGCCATATAAAAAGGCAAACAATAGGCTTCTGTATCCCAATAGGTACTCCCCCCATACTTTTCTCCAGTAAAACCTTTGGGTCCAATATTTAGTCTAGCATCTCTACCATTATAGGTTTGGTTGAGTTGAAAAATATTAAATCGAATCCCTTGTTGAGCTTCATCGTCTCCTTGAATAACGATATCGGATTGGTTCCAAATGTTTTCCCATGCCAGACGATGCTCTTCCGCTAGTTGATCAAACCCTTTTTCTGTCGCCTTGGTAATTAACTCGTGCGCTTTACCTTCAAAATTTGCTGACTTGTGATTCATCCCATTGATGTATCCTCCAAATTTCAAAATCGTACAATGTTCGCCCTCTTTTAAGTAGTGTGTTTTTACCTGACTGATTCGGTAGTCGTTCTCTAATGTTTCAAAAGATCCTAGCTTTTGCCCCTTTCCATCAAAAAGTTGACTATTTGCATAGGTTCCTACATCAAATTTTGTCTTTAAAGTCTGTGAATGTAACAAGATATATTTTTCTGTACAGCATTTCTTTTGGTGTTCCCAAAAAGGATCGTCCCAGTTAGAGTCTTGATTGGTAATGTGTCCATCAATAAAAGAATCAATATATAAATCCGCTGTTCCCTCAAGGGCTGTAAGCTGATAATTGATAACCCCTAGTGCCCCTTCCTCCATGGATAAAAAACGTTTAACCTCAACCCCTACTTTGGTTTTAGGATCCAATTGCACCTGAAAGGATCGAGTGTATATGCCCGTTTTCATATCCAATTCTCTTCTAAAATGAATCACCTCCAGACAATTATTTAAATCAAGAGGTTGTCCGTTTATACGGATATGTATACCTATCCAACTCGGAGCGTTGAGGACTTTTGCAAAATATTCAGGGTACCCATTTTTCCACCAACCCACTTTAGTCTTATCGGGATAGTAAACTCCTCCAATATAACTTCCCTGAAAAGTGGCTCCAGTGTAAGATTCCTCAAAATTGGCACGTTGCCCCATGGCTCCATTTCCCAAACTAAAAATACTTTCAGAAGACTTTACTTTCTTCGGATCAAAATCAGTCTCAATGATTTTCCAAGGGTCTATTTTCAGATACGATTTTTTCATTTATTGAATTTTTTGTTGGAGATAGCATGATTGTATTTAAAACAACTGTGCCAACCCATTGGCTGTCAAAGTTGTAAAATCGGTATAGCAATAATCGTATTGAGAAAAACTATCAGGTATTCCCAAAGCTACCGCAGTCATTTTAGCAGTTTTTGCTGCTTGTATACCCACGGCAGAGTCTTCAAAAACAACACATTTTTCTGGAGCTACTTGTAGTGCCGCAGCTCCTTTTAAAAATATTTCTGGATTAGGCTTCCCTTTTTCCACTTGGTTTCCATCTATTATTGCTCCAAAAAAAGAAGTAAGTTCCAGTTTATCTAAGATGATTTTTGCGTTTTTACTCGCTGATCCTAAACCAATTTTGATTTTATTTTCTTGCAGCTGGAGAAGTCCTTCTTTAATCCCAGGTAGTATTTCTTCCGTTCCTAAAGTTTCAATATAACCTAAATATGTATTGTTTTTTTCTGCTAAAAGGAGGTTAAATTTTTCTTTCTCAAGCGAAACGTTCGCCCATTCTAAAATTAACTTTAACGATTCTATTCGACTTACTCCTTTGAGCTGCTCGTTATCCTTTTCGGTAAGATCGAAATCAAATTTTGATGCGATTTCCCTCCAAGCGAGGTAGTGATATTTTGCTGTATCTACAACTACCCCATCTAAATCAAACAAGGCACAAAGGTGTTTTTTCATTGGTATGGCTACGTTTCGTATTTATTCTTCAGGTGCTAAGATAATTTCTAAACCGTCAAGTTCTGGAGTCAAATGAATTTGACATCCTAGCCTACTGTTCTCCTGAACGTGAAAAGCTTCTGCAAGCATGGCTTCTTCATCTTCACTTCGTTCGGGTAGTGGGTGGCTGCTGCTCACATATACTTGACAAGAAGCGCATAACGCCATTCCACCACAGGTGCCTTCTACTGGAAATTCATAGGACTTACAAAGCTCCATTAAATTCATATTCATATCTGTAGGTGCGGTTAATGAATGTGTCGTTCCTTCGCGGTCTGTGAGATACAGTATGATGTCTTGACTCATTATTAAGAGGGGTCTATACTCGTTACCGTTTCTATTTGCGGTGCGTATTTTTTTATGGTCATTTCAACACCCGATTTAAGGGTCATTTGGTTGACACTACAACCTACGCAAGCTCCGTGTAATTGGACACGAACCTCTTTTCCATTTTCAATAGACACCAAAGAGATGTCACCTCCGTCTGAATTTAAAAAGGGTCTAATTTCTTCAAGAGCTTGTAGTACTTTAGACTCTAACAGTTTGGCCTCCATAATCAAGGTTTTATAGCTTCACAACCCACTAAATTAGTAATTTCTACCGCTTTGGTGGGAGGTAAATTTTTATTTCTTAAAAGCACTTGGGATACCAGGTTTTTAGTAATGGAAACAAATTCCTCCACGACGATACCATTTTCCTGAAGGACCGCGGGACGACCGAAGTCTGCTGCCTCTCGAACACTTTGCACCAATGGGACACCTCCTAAAAAAGGAACTTCCTTGTCTTTTGCCAAATACTCAGCTCCCCGTTCTCCGAAGATGTAATATTTATTTTCAGGGAGCTCTTTGGGTGTGAAATAACTCATGTTCTCTACTATTCCCAATACAGGCACTTGAATGCTGTCTTGTTGAAACATAGCAATCCCTTTTCTCGCATCTGCTAGAGCGACATTTTGAGGTGTACTCACCACAACAGCACCACTTATGGGTAAGGCTTGAACAATACTGAGGTGTATGTCTCCAGTACCTGGAGGAAGATCAATCAATAAAAAATCCAAAGCACCCCATGCTGCATCAAAAATCATCTGATTCAGCGCTTTAGAAGCCATAGGACCCCGCCAGATTACCGCTTGATCCGGTTTAGTAAAAAATCCAATTGAAAGTACTTTCACCCCATAGTTTTCTATGGGCTCCATCTTAGATTTTCCATCAACTTGAACAGAGAGGGGACGAGCTCCTTCCATATCAAACATCGTGGGAATTGAAGGTCCGTAAATGTCAGCATCTAAAACCCCTACTTTGCAACCCATTTGTGCTAAGGTCACAGCGATATTGGCAGTAACCGTAGACTTACCAACACCTCCCTTACCAGAGGAGATGGCAATGATGTTTTCTATACCTGGAATAGGAGAACCTTTAATGGTTTCTGCTGGCTTCTGCGGAGCAACAACCTTGATGTTTACTTTTACTTTTGCTTTTTCATACACCTGTTCGTGTAATGTTTTAATAAGGGCTACCTCCAACTTTTTTCTTGCTTGTAAGCTGGGGTTATCCAACTGGAGATCAATGTCAATTTGATCTCCAAAAATCATAAGGTTAGTAACTACTCCCCGGTCTACAATATTTTCTCCTTCGCCTGGTAGAGAAAGAGTTTTAAGGGCATTCCAAACGTCTTGTTTCGTAATCTTCATGGGTATTTGCTCAAATGCAAATATACTGTTCAGATTTCATTCTCGAAAGACGTTTTTGATATTAAGAAAAAGGGAGTTCTCGCTGGGGATCCCAAAAATGATTTTCAAAATTTAAAATTTTATTGTCTTGAACTCTGACTCCCTCGTTTTCTAAAAGTTGTTGCATGATTGTAGTTCCTCCAAAATGGTGTTTCCCTGTAAGTAATCCATTTCTATTTACTACCCTGTGTGCAGGTACTGAGGGGTCCTTGTGCGAGGCATTCATTGCCCATCCCACCATGCGGGAACTTCGAGCTGTACCCAAATACTTTGCAATAGCGCCATAGGAGGTGACTCTTCCTTCAGGTATCTTACGAACCACTTCATATACTTTTGCAAAAAAAGTCCTGTCCTGTGGCATTTAGACCCGAAATTGCATATAAGTAATGGCTTTTCCTTTCTCTAAAAACATCTGCTCGTAAAATGTTTGTATGGCTGTAGCAGCTTTTGGCGCCTCAGTATTGTTATAAATATCGTGGTGAGCATACATAATTTCACCCATCTGAGAGGCGACCCCTAGGGTGTACCCAAATAAAAATTCACTATCTGTTTTAAGATTTATTGTGCCCTCTTTTTTTAGTACTTTTTTGTAGTCTAGCAATCGTTCAGGATGCGTTAGACGGTGTTTGGTTCTTTTGTATTTAATTTGCGGATCGGGGAAAGTAATCCAAATTTCATCTACTTCACCTGGTGAAAAACAGGTCGTTATCAACTCGATCTGTGTTCTGAGAAAAGCAACGTTATCCATCTTGTTTTCCAAAGCTGTTTTCGCTCCCCTCCAAAAACGAGCCCCTTTGATGTCTATGCCAATGTGATTTTTTTCTGGACTTTGCTCTCCTAAAAAAACGGTGTATTCTCCTTTTCCACATCCCAATTCTAAGACGATAGGGGCATCATTTTTAAAAAATTGCTTATTCCATTTACCTTTTAAAGTGAATGCATTGTCCAATAAAATAGATCGTTCTGGCTGAATGACGTTGGGAAAAGTTTCGTTTTCCTTAAAACGCTTCAGTTTGTTTTTACTACCCACAGTTATTTTTTGCTAAAAATAGGAAAATTAATGTCCCTTTAAGTCATTTGCTGCTGCGCGAGTCAATGAAAAAGAAAATTCAGAACCTACATTTACTTCACTTTCAACAAATATTTTTTCATTATGCGCATCGATAATGTGTTTTACAATAGCAAGTCCCAGTCCAGACCCTCCCAGTTTTCTGTTTCGCGTTTTCTCTACTCGATAAAAACGCTCAAAAAGTCGGGGCAGGTGCTGTTTATCAATACCCTCTCCATTGTCCGCTATCCTGATCAATACTTTATCTTCTTTTAAATTATCAATACTTACCTCTGTTATCCCACGGTCTACTCCGTACTTCAAAGAATTGATAATTAAATTTGAAATAACTTGCTGAATGCGTTCTTCGTCAGCCATTACGTAAATGGGTTCGCTGTATTTTTTATCAAAGCGCAGTGTAATTTTGTTTTTAACCGTTTGCATTTCCAACAATTCAAAAACACTTTTTATGGTTGTAACGACATCAAAGGGTTTGATTTCAAGTTCTGTCATACCCGATTCAAATTTTGTGATCAAATCTAAATCTTTAACAATGTAAGTGAGTCGTTCCACCCCTTTGGAAGTTCTTTTTAAGTATTTGGTTATTATTTTTTGATCCGTCACTCCACCATCTAGCAAAGTCAAGACATACCCTTGAATAGTAAACAGCGGTGTTTTAAGTTCATGAGCTATGTTCCCTATAAATTCTTTTCTAAAGTTCTCTTGGTTTTTAAGTACTTCAATTTCTAGATTTTTATCTGTGTTGAGTTTTTTCAAATTGCGGGTTAGCAATTCAATATCCTCATCAGACTTTATGATTGATGTAGATATAGTAGAAGGAAAAAGACTGTTGTAGAGTTCCTTTACCCGTAACAACATAAATTCTTCAAGTCTTTTAGAAAGCAATAAATATGAAAAAAAACCAACCCCAAGAAATAAAACTCCTCCCCATTGTAAAAATTTTATGGGTGGTAACTCAAGAATAAAATAAGCCAGTAAACAAAAAAGAAATGAGCAAAACAACCCAATTAACAAAGCTAAGTTGAAGCTGGTTTTATTGAATTTGCTTAAAGTCACAATTCTAATTTTTCGGAAATATTGAATTTATAACCAATTCCTTTTATGGTTTTGAAATAATGCTGTCCAATTTTTTCTCTCAATTTTCTGATATGCACGTCTATAGTTCTATCCCCCACAACAACATTTCCTCCCCATACTTTGTCCATAATTTCGTCTCTCCCAAATACTTTATCTGGTTTTGAAGCCAACAAATAAAACAATTCAAACTCTTTTCGAGGGAGTGACATTTCCTGATCATTCAAAATAACTTTATAGGCCTCACGATCTACAACCAGACCATCAAAAAGTAAACGGTTTTCTGATTTTTGGTTTTTCTTGAATCGACGTAATAGCCCTTTGACTTTTGAAGTTAATACTTTTGGCTTTATGGGTTTAGTAACATAATCGTCCGCTCCCGCTTCAAAAGCTGCAACGTAAGAATATTCCTCTCCCCGAGCGGTAAGAAACATAATAATTGTCTCAACAAAACGAGGGTCCTTCCTAAGTTGCTCACAAGCTTCGATACCGTCCATATTAGGCATCATAACATCCATAATAATGAGGTGAGGTAAATGCTTTTCGGCGACTTTCAATGCCTCAAATCCATCACTAGCTGACAAAATTTGATACCCTTCCTGACTTAAATTAAAACGTATTATTTCGATGATATCAGGTTCATCGTCAACCAAAAGAATCTTAATGTCTTCTTTTTTCATTTGTTTTAAAAATATAAAATTAAGCTTTAAAAACCTCTTATTAGGTTACCATAGTATTAAGAATTCATTTTTTATTTCTACTTTTAAACTAAGTTATTACCCCAATGATCAGAACTATTGTAGTATTTTTTATTTTTTTATCGGCTTTAGATTCCCCTATTTATTCCTTCAACGCCTTCCTAAAAATTTCACCCCAAAACACCCAAAGCGACAGCCTTCAATTTTCTATATTTCCCAATCCTGTAAAAGATAAAATACTCAACATTGAAAGTACTAGTAATTCAATAAAACACATCGAAATTTACAATGTTCTGGGCGAAAAAAAAATGGAGATAGACACCTATGAAAACATAATATTTCTCGAAAAACTGAATACGGGTATATACATGTTTTTATTAAAACAAGAAGGGCAGAAAGGATTGAAGCGTTTGGTCGTACCCTAGAGGGGTAATTTTATTTAATTTTGCTCCTTATGAGAGCGGACTTCTTACATTTTGATTCCATCCATTCTGACACGGTTTTTGAACAGCAAGCGCTTAAACTCTTTAACTATCAGTTTGAACAAAATAGGGTATATCGTTCTTATTGTGATTTAATTAATACTTCCCCAAGTGAAGTAAACCAACTGGAAGACATTCCTTTTTTACCCATTCAATTTTTCAAAACCCACAACCTCAACTCATTTCAGTCTCAAGCAGCCCTTACTTTTTCTTCGAGCAAAACGACAGGTCAAATTGCTTCAAAACATCCTGTATATGACATTGAATTGTATATCAAAAGCTTTGAAAAAGGGTTTAATCATTTCTACGGTGCAATTGAAGATTATGTTTTCTTAGCACTACTACCCTCTTATCTTGAACGAGAAGGTTCTTCCCTGGTCTTTATGGCAGATCATTTAATTAAGAAAACAAAACGTCCCGAAAGTGGTTTCTATTTAAACGATTGGGCAGCCTTACGCCATCAACTTGAAAAAGGAGAACAACAGAAACAGAAAACCCTTTTACTTGGGGTAAGCTTTGCTTTACTGGAGGGTGCTGAAAATTACAACTGGAAGCTCAAACACACCCTTATAATGGAAACGGGAGGAATGAAAGGAATGCGAAAAGAGTGGGTACGTAGTGCGTTACATCAAAAACTAAAAGAATCTTACGGTGTTTCTCAGATACATTCAGAATACGGTATGACGGAACTCTTAAGTCAGGCGTATTCTTCAGGCAATGGACTTTTTAAGTGTCCTCCTTGGATGAAGGTACTTAGTAGATCTATAGAAGATCCCTTTGAAATAATTGAAAACGGGAGAACAGGGGCTCTTAATATCATCGACCTGGCCAATGTAGATTCTTGCGCTTTTATAGCAACTCAAGATCTAGGTAAAGTTCATGCTGAAGGAAGTTTTGAAGTATTAGGACGTTTTGACCACGCTGAAATTAGGGGGTGTAATCTTATGGTACTTTAAGAAACTATTTTCAAAATAAAATAATTCTTTTTCCCTCTTTTCAATAATACATACTGGTTTGCAATTAAGTCCTTGGAATCCAGAACATAGGTTTCCTCAACTTTATTTTGATTGACAGAGATAGCGCTTTCTTTAAGAGCTCTTCTCGCCTCGCCATTAGAACTTAAAAAACCTGTTAAAGAAGCTAATGCAGCGACGATATCAATACCACTTTCGAGTTGTGATTTATTTATTTCCGCCTGGGGTACCCCATCAAACAACTCTAAAAACGTTTGGGTGTCCAACTTCTGAAGACTTTCTCCAGTAGCTTTACCAAAAAGAATTTGAGAAGCTTCTACTGCTTTTTGATAAGCCTCTTTTCCGTGTACTAAAGTGGTAACCTCCTCTGCTATTGTTTTTTGAAGTATTCTCAAATGAGGTGCCTCTTTATGTTCTTTACTCTTTTGTTCAATTACTTCTTGTGTTAAAAAGGTAAAGATTTTGATATAGTTTAACGCATCTTCATCTGAGGTGTTTAACCAAAATTGATAAAATTTATAAGGTGAAGTTCTAGCGGGATCTAACCATACATTACCCCCTTCTGTCTTACCAAATTTAGATCCATCTGCTTTTTTGATTAAAGGACAGGTCAAGGCATAAGCTTTGCCTCCCTCTTTTCTTCGAATCAATTCCGTTCCTGTGGTGATGTTACCCCACTGATCACTTCCACCCATTTGAAGTTTACAATCCATGGTGTTGTACAGATGTAAAAAATCATATCCTTGTAGAAGTTGGTAGGTAAATTCCGTAAAGGACATCCCTACTTTAGAATCTGATCCCAAACGCTTCTTTACAGATTCCTTGGCCATCATGTAGTTCACGGTCAAATGCTTTCCAATGTCTCTTGAAAAGTCAATCAAACTGTAGGATTTCATCCAGTCGTAGTTGTTTACCAAAACCGCTCGGTTTTTTACCTCGGGTTTGAAATCAAGAAATTTTTCCAACTGTTTTTGAATACCGGCACAGTTTTTTTCTAAGGTAACTTGATCCAACAAATTTCGTTCGTCTGATTTTCCTGAGGGGTCTCCTATCATTCCTGTTGCCCCTCCTACCAGAACGATGGGTGTATGTCCCGATTTTTGAAAATGCATTAAAATGATAATTTGAACCAAACTCCCAATGTGTAGAGAATCTGCTGTGGGGTCAAAACCAATATATCCTTTGGTGGACTGCTCTAAGAGAAATTCTTCCGTCTCTGGCATATAGTCGTGAAGTAAACCACGCCAGCGAAGTTCCTGTACAAAATTTGTCAGCATCTATTTTTGTTGTAAAGATAGATTTCTCA
>VMCW01000047.1 GCA_008081175.1 Flavobacteriaceae bacterium | reverse complement strand
GCACTCTTATTTTTCGACCTGTTTTTGTTTGAAACCAAAACAAAATGGGTTCAAAAACTCAATTTATTCAATGAAAATGAAAGCTAAAATTAATTTCTTTTTTATCCTGATTGGAATTTTTATGGGATGGTCTCAAAATGGAGCGGTAACCAATCACATCTATGAAGGAAACGAAAAAGCGGAAAGCCAAGCCTTTATTCAAGCTGAAAAATCGTACAGAAAGGCACTTTCATTAGCGCCGGAACAAGCGGCAGCATTATACAACCTAGGCACGACTCATTTTCTTGACAAGCAATACGACGAGGCTTCGCAGCGGTTCTTTCAAACACAAAAATTTGCCGCATCAAAGGAAGAAAAACATAGAGCTTTTCACAATATGGGAAATGTGTACATGCAACAAAAAGAATATCAAAAGGCAGTTGAAGCCTACAAAAACGCTCTTAGAAATAATCCTTCAGACGAAGAAACGCGATACAACTATGCTTTAGCAAAGTCCCTTTTAGAAAAGGAAGAACCTCCTCAAGAACAGGAACAAGATGATCAAAAAGATCAAAAAGATCAAAAAGAACAAGAGGACCAACAGGAAAAAGAACAAGACAAAGAGCAGCAGGGAGACCAAGAAAACAAGGATGAGCAAGATCCAGAAAAAGAGGGGGACGAAGGAGATGAATCCAAAGAAGACGGGGATCCTAAAAACGAGGGAGATCAAAATAAAGAGCAAAAACAAACCCCTAACGACTCCCAGCCCCAAGACAAAAAACAAGCTCCTCAAAAAGGGCAACTTTCTCCTGAACAGGTTCAAAGCTTGTTAGAGGCGATGAACAATCAAGAAAAGAAAGTACAAGATAAAGTCAACGCAAAAAAAGTGAAAGGAGTTCCCGTAAGAGGGAAAAAAGATTGGTGATATGATGTTGCGGTTTACAATTCGTTTTATATTGTTTTTCCTGCTTCTAGGAAGTACTGTTTTAGAAGCCCAAATTCGCTTCGATGCGAAAGTGAGTAAAAAACGATTAGGCTTAAATGAACGTTTGAGAGTCGACTTTGAAATGAATGAAAATGGGGATAATTTTGACCCTCCACCGTTTACAGATTTTCAAGTTGTCAGCGGTCCACAGCAAGCAGTTAGTCGTTCATGGGTAAACGGAGTGCAAAGCTTTTCCAAAACCTATACTTATTTTTTAACTCCAAAAAGGAAAGGGAGTGTTACTATAGGTCAGGCAGAAGTAACCATCAAAGGGGAAGTCTATAAAACAACCCCCCTAGAAATAGAAGTAACCAACGCCGTAGAAAAACCAAATGATCCAAATAATGTGGAGGGTCTTATAGACGGTAATATTCATTTAGTTGCAGAAGTTTCCAATACAAACCCGTATTTAAATGAGGGAATCACAGTTATCTACAAACTCTACTTCAGAAATCCAATTTCAGTTTCTGACGTTTCAGAGCTAGAAGCTCCTTCTTACGGAGACTTTTGGAGTCACTTGATTAAAATTGGAAGAGCTGAAATCAATATGAGGGGCTCTTATAAGGGGGAGCCTTATAACGAAGTTATTTGGCGTAAAGTAGTACTCTACCCCCAAAAAACGGGTCAGCTGAAACTGGAACCTCTAACTTTAAATTTGAGTTTAAGTGTTCCCAGTAACCGAAGAGATCTCTTCGGAAGAAGAATACTCACCCAAAGCCAAAAAACACTTACCACTGGTCAAAGAACCATTAGAGTTAAAGAACTTCCTCAACGGAACAAGCCGGAAAGCTTTACTGGCGCCGTCGGGCAGTTTGATTTTGATGTAATTTTGGACAAAGATGCACTCAAAGCATCTGAGTCCTTCCAGGCAAAAGTTAAAGTCAAAGGAAAAGGAAACCTCAAGTTGTTTAACCTGCCCAACATCAATTTCCCTAACACCCTAGAAGTGTATGAGCCTGAGCACGATGAGCAAGTTAAAATAAACATCTCTGGTATGGAAGGAACTATAGAAGACAACTACACTATAGTCCCTCAGTTTCAAGGGAAATATCCTATTCCATCTGTAGAGTTTTCCTATTTTGATCCGCTTTCTTCTACTTATAAAACCTTGAATTCACAAGATTTAATCGTAGATGTTTTTGACGGTCCAACCGCATCGGTATCAAGAAATAACGCCCAAACTTTGAATCGAAATCAGTTATTGACAGCTAGTGAAGATGCTTTTAGATTCATCAATTTAGACACGAAATTGACTTTAATAAACCAAAGGGGTTTTTGGATGAGTCGTCTTTTTTGGATCTTATTACTCTTACCCATTTTACTTTTATTCAGTGTCTACATGATCAAAAGGTTTGTGATGAGTAAATCAGAAGACACCCAAAGCCTTAAGCAACGTAAGGCTAAACAATTAGCAAAAAAATATTTGAGTTCAGCAAAAAATGAAGTACTCAACCAAGCTCGATTTTACGAAGCTTTAGAACGTGCACTTCACAATTATTTAAAAGCCAAGCTCAAGATAGAAACAACAGAAATGAATAAGTCTAAAATTGAAATCTTATTGCTCAACAAGCAAGTGGAACAACAAATAGCATCAGACTTTATTGAACTTATTGAAAATTGTGAAAAAGCGCGTTACGCTCCAGGTTCTTCAGTCAATATTCAGGGCGATTTTGAAAAAGCAACTGCGCTAATCGTTAAAATTGATCGTCAGTTATGATAAAGCAAATGTTTAGTGGAAAAAGACTAGGTCTTATGGGGTTTGCAATATTTCTTTTAGTGAATACGTCAGCCCTTTTTGCTCAGGCTTCTATGGAATCCTTAGTTGAACAGGGAAATGAAGCATACAATCAAGGGGATTACAGAAAAGCGATTGCATTTTATGAACAAACCCTCTCAATGGGACAGCACAGTGCTGCCTTGTATTTTAATTTGGGCAATGCCTATTACAAACTCAATGATGTAGCGGAAAGTGTTTACTATTTTGAAAAAGCACAACAACTGAATCCCAAGGATGAAAATATTCTTGTAAACAGTGCCTTTGCAAAAAATATGACTATAGATTCAATAGAGGAGCTTCCCCAGTCACAGATAGAACAATTTAAAAACCAACTGTATGGATTGTCTAGTCTCGATACTTGGTCTGTAATAACAGTTGTTTTACTCTGGATTTTTGTAGGGCTGTTTTTGGGCTACCTTTTCTCCAACACTGTAGCTCTAAAAAGAAGCTTCTTTTTTAGTTCTCTTATTGTTTTACTCCTTTTTTTAGGAAGTTTTTCGATCACTTTTAGTATCGATCAGGAAAATAAAAACACTCATTATGCCATTTTATTTTCACCAGAAATTGAAATTTGGTCTGAACCCAACCAGCAAGGAGAGTTTTTATTTACTTTACACGAGGGAACTAAATTCCAATTGTTAGATGATCTAGAGGATTGGCAAAAAATACGAATTGCAAATGGTTCCGAGGGGTGGATTAGAAATGCAGTGTTCAGAAAGTTAGATTGAGGTTTTTAAATCAGTTGTTGCTTCACAAGCGGTGTACTTTGCACCAATCCTTCAAATAATAATTCGCCTAAATTCTTTAAATAAGAATAGCTTATTGCTTCTTGGAAACTGCTCTCAGGAAAGAGAGGAATCCATTCATTTATCCCTTCAATAATCAAGGTTAGAGCACTTAAAATAACACACCACTTAACCAACCCAAATACTCCTCCCAACAATTTATTTATCCAACCTAAGGCAATAATTTTTAAAGTTTTGGTGATCATTTTTGCTAAAAGACCAACGAAATAAATAATGATAACAAAAAGTAGGATAAAACTTAAGATTTGAATGGTTTTAGGATTCCAATTTACAAAACCACTTAAAAATTCTCCTAGCAGGGTTGAAAATTTGGATGCACCTACCAAACCAAGGATTAACGCAATTATTCCAGCTATTTCTACAACAATACCTTTTATAAAACCACTGATAAGGCCGTAGGCTAAAAACAACAAAACAATTAGATCAATTCCATTCACGACTCCAAATTACTCTTTTTTTTAAAGCATACAGTCCTGAAAAGCTATCTTTGCATATGGCTCAAAACACACGAGACAATCAATTAAAATCACGTTGGGATCAATTAGTGCTTCAACTTACAGAACGTTTTTCTGAGGGGGAAAGTATGGAAGTAGAAGGAATACTCTACCTCATTGGGCTTCAAGAATACGGAAGACCTCATGAAAAATTCAAAAAAGAAGACAATATAAATTTAATTCATATCGGAATTTGTGTTGTATTGGAACCTTATGGTTTCTATAGATTTGAATCTTATGACGATCAAGGGTGGCCTCATTTTGAATTAGTTGAAACGCTCCCTCATTTAAAACCTGGGGAACAAAGCCTTTTAATTAAAACGGCAATAGTAGAATACTTTGTTAAGCAGGGTGTGATTTCCTAAAACTCCATTATTTTTGTCCCATGATAGAACGCATAAATGACTATTTAAAAGAGGTTGAAGCTTTTTCAAGCACTTCATCACAAGAAATCGAAGCATTTCGAGTAAGCTTTGCAGGAAAGAAAGGCATACTCAATGACCTTTTTGCTTCTTTTAGAGAAGTGCCTGCTGAGGAAAAAAAAGCCTATGGTCAACAACTCAACAAGCTGAAAGAGGCTGTTGCAGAGAAAATAAAAGAACTACAAAGTCAGACTCAATCTTCTGCTGGAATAAATAAAATAAGTGACCCAACTAGAACCGCTTTTCCTATTCAATCGGGAAACAGACATCCCCTTTCTGTGGTGAAAAACAGGATAGTTGATATATTCACACAAATTGGTTTTAGTATTTCTGAAGGCCCTGAAATTGAAGACGACTGGCATAATTTTACGGCATTAAACCTACCCGAGCATCACCCTGCTCGCGACATGCAGGATACTTTTTTTATTCAAACAGATCCTGATATTTTACTTCGAACACATACCTCTTCTGTCCAGGTAAGGCATATGGAAACCCATCAACCACCGATTCGTACCATTTCTCCAGGTAGGGTTTTTCGAAATGAGGCGATCTCCTCGAGAGCCCATTGTATTTTTCATCAAGTTGAGGGATTGTATATCGCAAAAGACGTTTCTTTTGCTGACTTAAAACAAACACTGAAATATTTTACTGAGGCCCTTTTTGGGAATTCTAAAATACGACTACGCCCTTCCTACTTTCCTTTTACAGAACCTAGTGCCGAAGTAGACATCTACTGGGGGTTAGAAACAGAAATAGATTACAGAATCACTAAAGGAACTGGTTGGTTGGAAATTATGGGGTGTGGAATGGTAGACCCCAACGTATTAAAGAATTGCGGAATAGATCCAGAGGTTTATTCTGGTTTTGCTTTTGGTATGGGGATAGAACGTATTGCTATGCTCTTGTATCAAGTAAGTGATATCCGCTTGTTTTTTGAAAATGATGTCCGTTTTTTAAAACAATTCAAACCCACCCTTTAGTCTAGCAACTTGGCGAGCTTTTTAAAGCTTTTTTTTGGATTTTTCTGTTGATATAAAATATGATACACCGTGTCTATGATGGGTGTTTTTATATGTAGTTGCTTTGCTTGTTCATAGACAGGACTGCTTGCGTAATAGCCTTCTGCTATCATATTCATCTCCAGTTGAGCTCCTTTGACAGTATATCCCCTACCGATCATATTTCCAAACCTTCTGTTTCTGCTAAATAGGGAATAGGCGGTCACTAAAAGATCACCCAGATAGACAGAGTTGCTAACGTCTCTTTCAAATTCACTTACTTTATTTAAAAAGCGATTCATTTCACGTACCGAATTTGAAATTAGGACACTTTGAAAATTATCACCGTAATTTAAACCATGTGCTATCCCCACCGCTAGTGCAAAAATATTTTTTAAAAGTGCGGCATATTCAATTCCAATAACATCCTCAGAAACAATTGATTTGATGTAGTTTACTTTGAGGAGGGATTGCAGTTGAACAGCATTTGCTGATTTAGTATATGCTAAAGTCAAATAAGATAACCGCTCTAGAGCCACCTCTTCTGCATGGGAGGGACCGGAAATTACCATAAATTGATCCAGCGGAACATCAAACTGTTTATTGAGATAAGTGCCAACAATACACTTACTTTCAGGGACTATTCCTTTTACTCCAGAAACGATGATTTTGTCTTTTAAAGAAACAGTTAGCTGCTGTAATGTGGCTCCCAAAAATGCTGAAGGTACCGCTAAAACCACCCATTTACTTGAATGAACTACTTCGTTTATATCGGTACTTACAGTTATTCTACTCGGTTTAAATCGTACCTCAGAAAGGTAGTTGGGATTTCTAAGGTGTTTTTTAATATATTCCGCTTGTGTCTCATCATGCACATACCAATGTACATGTACATGGGCATCAGTAAATATTTTGACCAAGGCAGTAGCCCAACTTCCGCTACCGACGACAGCAACAGATTTTTTCAAAGTAGGGGCTTTTAAAGATTTTAATACCATGAAAATTTAAAGGGTCGAGAAATTATATCCAGCTACTCCAAGGAATTCTGCTCAATAAGAATATTAAACCAATTCCATAAAACAATGCGATTCGTAAAAACTTTTTATCGCTTTCGTTTTGTCTTTTTTGAAGCGACCAACCAATCGTAATTAAGACAATGGCTAAAAGATTCATCAAAGGGTGCTCCACCAGATACAATCTACTTTCAGCATTTTTCATGACCCCCATTCCCATAGAAGACCATTGCTCAAACCAGGGAGACACAAAGTAGAGTATAATACCAATTAGAAATTGGATATGAGAAAAAATAAGTGCAAATAGGCTAATTCTCAAATCCGTGGATTGAAATTCTTTTCCAGAAAATTTTCCTCTTATGGCGTTGAATACAGCAACAACAAGAAGGATTAATACAAAAAAGGCCCAATAGGAATGAATGGTTTTAACTAAAGCGTACATCTGATTATTTTTGATAAAAATACTTTATTTTCCTAAACCTGCTCTTTTTTAAGTAAAATATACAACTCAGTTTTTTGGTTCACTTTTGCGAATCAACTTAAAAGCTTACTTTAGTTAGTAACTAAGAAATAAAAGATATGAAAAAAGTCATTTTTATTACATTTTTAGTGTGGATGGGGTGTAAAGAAGCTCCTTCTGCAGACCCCACTTTTGGTATTGTAATTCACGGTGGTGCAGGAACCATTTTACGGAAAAACATGACTGCAGAGAAAGAAGCAGAATATCGTTCAGTTCTAGCAGAAGCAATTCAAGTAGGCCATGCTATTCTCAAAGCAGGAGGCAGTAGTAAAGAAGCGGTTGAAAAAACCATACACGTAATGGAAGACTCCCCCTTGTTTAATGCAGGAAGAGGTGCAGTGCTTACAGCAGATGCATCCATAGAACTCGATGCCTCTTTTATGGACGGGGCTACTTTGGACGCGGGTGCAAT
This sequence comes from Flavobacteriaceae bacterium, assembly GCA_008081175.1. Taxonomy (GTDB): domain Bacteria; phylum Bacteroidota; class Bacteroidia; order Flavobacteriales; family Flavobacteriaceae; genus MS024-2A. The sequence continues at coordinate 7,592 of VMCW01000047.1, read as the reverse complement.
CTCTGGGGTAAAAACAATAAAACACCCCATTTCTGCAGCAATAAAGGTTATGGAAGATTCACCTCATGTAATGCTTTCGGGTGCAGGTGCGGATCGATTTGCAGTAGAACAAGGCTTGGAAACGGTAGAGCCAGAATATTTTATTACCGAAAGAAGAGTCAATGCATTGAAACGTGTGCAGGATGCTCAAAAACCCCAAAAAACCTCTTGGTCACCTACTGAAAAGGAGTTTTTACAACAACAACGTTACGGAACTGTGGGTTGCGTTGCATTAGACCTTTCTGGCAACCTTGCTGCTGGAACCTCTACAGGAGGGATGACTAATAAAAATTGGAATCGTATTGGTGATGCACCTATAATTGGAGCAGGGACATATGCAAACAATGCAACTTGCGCTATTTCGGCTACTGGCTGGGGAGAATATTTCATTCGTTCCGTAGTAGCTCACGACATCTCTGCCTTAATGGAATATAAGGGCATGCCTATTCAAGAAGCAGCCTATGAGGTAATTCACAACAAGGTTGCAAAACTAGGAGGCGATGGAGGTGTTGTGGGAATCGATAAAAAAGGGAATGTTATGATGGAAATGAATACCCCTGGGATGTACCGTGCGCACATGGACTCTGAAGGCAAGCTTACAGTTAAAATATATAAAGATGAGTGAAAACCCATCACTATGCTGTAATTTTTTCCAGTTCTCTCATTGATCTAGATGATAGTAAGTACCATGGTTTTTCAAAAGAAATGTTAGAAAGGGTAGCAGCAGCATCGGGTTTTCTTGGCGTGGAAAGTTATAGAGAAAAAGACGGAAAAGGCGCTACCATCAGCTATTGGGAAACCCTTTCTGATATTCAGGAATGGAAGCAAAATGCCAGACACCTTCTCGCTCAAAAATACGGTAGAGAAGAAGCCTATAGTTCTTATCAGGTAAGGGTTTGTGAAGTTCAATACAGCTATTCATTTAGTAAGTAGGATAAGTTTTTTTTAATTGGAAGAAGAAGAGACCTTCACTACAGAACGTAAAATCATTCATATTGATATGGATGCTTTTTATGCCTCTGTAGAACAACTAGATCATCCCCAGTGGAGGGGATTAGCTCTTGCTGTAGGTGGAGGTGGTTCTCGAGGAGTTGTTGCAGCAGCTAGCTACGAGGCAAGAAAGTTTGGTGTGCGCAGTGCTATGAGTGGTGTAATTGCTAAAAAAAGATGTCCTCATATAATCTTTGCAAAACCGCGCTTCGAACGTTATAAGGAAATTTCAAATCAGATTCGATCTCTTTTTATGGAGTACACCCATTTGGTGGAACCCCTATCTCTAGATGAAGCGTATCTAGACGTTTCAGAGTATCCTTCTGCTACATTAATAGCCGAAGAAATTCGTTTAAAAATAAAAGAAAAAACTGGCCTAACTGCTTCTGCTGGAATATCCATCAACAAGTTTCTTGCAAAAATTGCCAGCGACTGGAACAAACCAAACGGACAAAAAACAATCGCCCCACATGAGATTTTACCTTTTTTAGAGGGCTTAGATGTAAAAAAATTTCACGGTATAGGAGAAAAAACAAAACTTAAAATGTATCAATTGGGCATTTATACTGGCAAAGAGTTAAAAGCTCAATCTTTAGATTTTTTAATTGCTCATTTTGGAAAGTCAGGAGCCTATTATTATCAAGTGGTAAGAGGAATACACAATAGTCCTGTAAAACCACATAGAATTCCAAAATCTGTGGGAGCAGAGCGTACTTTTGAAAAAAACTTAAGTAGTGAGTTGTTTTTAGAAGATAAACTAGAACAGATTTCAGGATTGCTAGAAAAAAGACTTGAGAAGAATAAATGTGCAGGTAAAACAATAACCCTTAAAATAAAATACAGCGATTTTAAAGTCCAAACAAGAAGTAAAACAGGAACACTTTATCTCGCTTCAAAAGAACTTATTTTGGAGCAAGCCAAAGAATTACTGTATCAAGAAAAACTCTCGAATTCTGTTCGCTTGATAGGGATATCATTATCCAATCTCAATACACTCAAGAAAAAAGACACAAAACAAGCTAATGGAAAAACAGCTCAGTTGATCCTTCCTTTTTAAATATAAGATACTCGAAGTGTATTTACCATTCCCCTAGATTCAATAGGCATTGCAGTAAGGTTCACCACAAAGTCTTCTTTTTCAATATACTTTTTTTCTAAAGCAATTTGGTTGATTTCTTCTACCGTTTTATCCGTACTGTTGAGATTGTTGTAGTAAAATGTTTTTACCCCCCACAACAAACTCAATTGATTGAGAATTCTTTTGTTGGAAGTAAATACTAAAACATGAGATTGTGGACGCCAAGCAGAAATTTGGAAAGCGGTATACCCACTGTTGGTAAGTGTGCAAATAGCTTTTGCTGTGATATCATTTGCCAAATGTGCGGCGTGATAGCAAATGGATTTTGTTATGAATCGTTTGGTTCTTATAGTAGGAGGACTTTGAGGAACATTTATCAATTCTGAATTTTCCACCGAAATTAAAATATTGGCCATGGTGTTGATGACTTCAACGGGGTATTTACCTACAGAAGTTTCTCCAGAGAGCATTACGGCATCTGCACCGTCCATAACCGAATTGGCTACGTCATTTACCTCTGCTCTTGTAGGTGTTAAACTGTCAATCATGGTTTCCATCATCTGGGTGGCAATAATGATTGGAATTCGGGCTTTTTTTGCCAAATGGACTAGCTTTTTTTGGATCAGTGGAACTTCCTGCGCAGGTACTTCGACTCCTAGATCACCACGAGCAACCATTAGCCCATCAGAATAAGCAATGATTTTATCGATGTTTTCAATAGCTTCTGGTTTTTCTATTTTGGCAATGATAGGTATTTTTCTATCGATATGTTTTGCCATTAAATCTTGTAAATCGATAATGTCTTGACTGTGCCGAACAAATGAAAGGGCAATCCAATCCACGTCTTGTGTAAAAATAAACTCAGCATCTTGAACGTCTTTTTTAGTCAGAGCGGGAAGTGAAATATTAGTGTTGGGTAAGTTTACTCCTTTGTTTGATTTGAACGGTCCACCTTGGATCACGACAGCCTCTACCTCATTTTCTTTGTTGCTAGAAACAACTTCAAAGATGAGTTTTCCATCGTCAAGTAGGATACGCTCTCCTTTGGAAACATCCTTTGGAAAATTTTTGTAGTTCATGTAGGCTTTTTTTGCATCACCCTCAAAAGGAGCATCTGTAGAAAACAAGACACGATCACCTGGAGCTACTTCTGTACCTTCTTTCATTTTGCCTACACGGAGTTTAGGACCCTGAAGATCTCCCAAAATAGCAGTGTTTGTATGAAGTTTTTGATCCACTTTACGAATCATTTGAATGCGGTTTGAAACATCTTCATAATCCGCATGTGAAAAGTTTATTCTGAAGACATTGACTCCTGCAAGAATCATTTTTTCAATAACCTCTTCAGTAGAGGTGGCAGGACCTAATGTAGCTACAATTTTAGTCTTTTTAATAAAATTCATTTATCAAATATTAGTAATCGGTTTTTAATTTTCTCAAAAGGAATACGAAAGGTATAACTTATTGCGGACCATGCTGCTAGAACCCTTTGCAATGACTCTAAAGTATTTTTGTCGTTGCATCTTATATAAAAATCAACCTGTTTAAATTCAGAAAATAAAGATACTTCATTTCTCTGTGGAAGCTCAAATAAAGTGTTATTATTTGTTGTAGTCTGTACTTTTTCCTCCTGGTATTTATTGGAAAACAAAAAACAATTTATATCCTGTTCTGGGTTTTCCCATTCAAAGAGTTGAAAAATACCCTGGTTATTTTCGTTTTGAAGATCTGTTTTTGAACGACATAAAAGCAAAGATGTATTTTTATTGATGTAATACACCAGTTGATGTGCCTCAATTGGAGTGTGAACTCCCATCCAATATTCTTCAAGAATGGGTTCTTCAATTTCTAAATGGTATATTCTAGGTGCCATTTAATTTTTCTGTGGCTTTGGATTCAATTTTAAAATACGTACGGCAATACGGGCTGCTTTTTCCTCCGCTTTCTTTTTTGAGGAAGCTTTTGCTTTGGTGAGTAATTTAGAGTTCAAAAACAGTTCTGCACGATAGTTTAGTTTTGGGGTGGTGCTTTCATCCTCAACTGTTTTGAAAAGAATTTCTTTTTTTTCTTTTTGCCCCCATTCAATTAAAAAGGCTTTATGGCTCAAAACCATAGAATTTAGCCCTTCCATATCAATATAAGTGCGAATGATATATTTAGAAACATATTCTTTAGTTTTTTTATAACCTTGGTCAATAAAAAGAGCACCTATAAAAGACTCAAGAAGGTTTCCGTGAATATCCTCTCCAAAATTTTTATGGTTGTTTGAGATTGAAACCAGATCAAACAAGCCCATTTCTTTTCCTATTTGATTTAATTTAGATCGGCTTACAATTTTAGCTCTTAATTTTGTCAATTCACCTTCTTTTGCAATGGGATAATAGTCATAAAGAAATTCTGCAATGATTGTAGATAAAAGTGCATCTCCAAGAAATTCTAGACGCTCGAAATTTAGGGTATTTCCTTTTTCGTCTTTTAAATTCAGAGAACTATGTGTAAAGGCTTCTTTGAATACGGCAATGTTAGAAGGTTTTATTTTAAGTTTTTGTTGAATCTGGATAAAAAAATTCCCGGATGTTGCCATTCGGGAATTTCGTATGTATTTCAGGAACCTCACGTGTCCAATTTAGCTTATTTTCTTAAATAAGACACAGGCGTTATGTCCACCAAATCCAAAAGTATTTGACATAGCTACAGAGACTTCTCTTTCCTGTGGTTTTCCAAAGGTAAAGTTGATGCGTTGATCGATATCTTCATCTGGGGTTTGATGATTTATGGTGGGAGGTACTATCCCGTGTTTTATTGCTAAAATAGAGGCAATTGCTTCAACAGCTCCTGCAGCCCCCAAAAGGTGACCTGTCATGGATTTTGTTGAATTGATATTCATCTTGTAGGCATGTTCTTTAAATAATTTTACAATTGCATTAGACTCTGCAATATCACCTAGAGGAGTAGAAGTTCCATGCATATTAATAATGTCTACCTCTGAGGGATCTAGAGCGGCATCACGCAAACAGTTCTCCATAACTTTAGTAGCACCTAGACCCTCGGGATGTGGTGCCGTCATGTGATGAGCATCTGCTGAAAGTCCACCACCAGCAAGCTCTGCATAGATGGTAGCCCCCCTGGCAATAGCATGATCATAGGATTCTAGGATGAGAGCCCCTGCCCCTTCACCCAGGACAAAACCATCTCGATCTTTATCAAAAGGGCGAGAAGCTGTTTTGGGGTCATCGTTTCTTTTAGATAATGCATGCATGGCATTAAATCCTCCAATTCCTGCTTTTGTTACAGCGGCTTCAGAGCCTCCGGTTACAATGACGTCTGCATAGCCAAGACGGATGTAATTTAAAGCATCGATCATAGCATTTGAAGCAGAAGCACAGGCAGAAACCGTAGCAAAGTTAGGCCCTCTAAATCCGTATTTTATGGAAATAAGCCCCGGTGCAATATCTGCAATCATCTTGGGGATAAAGAATGGATTGAACCTAGGATTTTCATTTCCAGCAGCAAAATTCAGTACTTCATCTTGGAAGGTTTCTAGCCCACCAATTCCTGCTCCCCAGATTACTCCTACGCGGTCTTTATCTACCCGGTCTAATGGAAGTTCGGCATCTGCAATAGCTTCTGCTACTGAAACGAGTGCATATTGAGCAAATCGGTCGTATTTTCTTGCCTCTTTTCGGTCAAAATGATCGAGTGGATCGAAGTTTTTTAATTCACAAGCGAATTGTGTTTTAAACAAAGAAGCATCGAAATAAGTTATCGGAGCTGCCCCACTGGTACCAGACAATAAACCCTCCCAATAGTCTGAGAGGGTATTACCAATAGGTGTAAGGGCCCCCAATCCGGTAACAACTACGCGTCTTGGTTTCATGGCGCTTTAATTAGTCTGCTTGTTCAATAAATTTAATAGCCTGACCAACAGTGGCAATATTTTCAGCCTGGTCATCAGGAATTTGAATGTCAAATTCTTTTTCGAACTCCATAATCAATTCCACCGTATCCAGTGAGTCTGCACCTAAGTCATTAGTGAAGCTAGCTCCATCCACAACTTCGTTTTCATCCACCCCTAGTTTATCAACTATGATGGCTTTTACTCTTGAGGAAATGTCTGACATAATTACTATTTGTTTAAAATTAAGTGTCAACAAAAATATAAAACTTTAAAAGAATTTGACGGATTGTGATTGAATATTAACCTTAATTTTGAATAATGTTAACAGTATTATCAAGCGTTTCTATGGTATTTACTGTCTTTAAGTAGAGAAATGAAACAGAGAATAACCTTACTAGCTTCTGGGAGCGGCACAAATGTTGAGAATATTTATCGTTTTTTTGAACAAGATATAGAGGTTTCCTTTGCTGGGGTTTTCACAAACAATCCAAAGGCAGGAGTCATCGAGCGGATGAAACCCTATGGCATTGAAGTAAAAGTTTTTGATCGGGTTTCTTTTAATGAGGGAGACCTTCTAAAACAGATCGTAGAACAAAAACCGAACTTAATTGTATTGGCTGGCTTTTTGTGGAAAATAAACACGGAGTGGATCCAAGCGTTTCCCAATAAAATTATCAATATTCACCCAGCACTTTTACCTAAATACGGCGGCAAGGGAATGTATGGCAATTTTGTTCATCAAGCAGTAAAGGACCACAATGAGACCGAAACGGGCATTACCATACATTATGTTAATGAAAACTATGACGAAGGTGCCGTGATTTTTCAAAAAAATGTAAGAATAAGTGCTCAGGATACGGTATCTAGTATTGCTTCAAAGGTCCATCAGTTGGAATATACCTACTATCCAAAGGTCATTGCTTCTATACTCAAAAAGGAGTTGAAATGAAGGCAAAGTCTGTTTACCTCTACACAGATGGTTCTTCCCTAGGAAATCCTGGGCCGGGGGGATATGGAATTATTCTGGAATGGGTAGGTATGTCTTATGTCAAAGAATTTTCAGCCGGTTTTGCAAAAACAACAAACAACAGAATGGAGCTTTTGGCTGTAATTATTGGGTTGGAGTTGTTAAACAAGCCAGGAATGGAAGTGGTGGTGTATTCTGATTCGAAATACGTGGTAGACGCAGTTGAAAAAAAATGGGTGTTCTCTTGGGAAACAAAAAACTTTAAAGGGAAAAAAAACAGCGATTTATGGAAACGGTTTTTAAAAGTATATCACAAACACCGTGTACATTTTCAGTGGATAAAAGGACACAATAAACATCCCCAAAACGAACGTTGTGATCAATTGGCTGTAGCTGCAGCAAAAGGAAAAAATTTACCTCCAGATGTCTTTTTTGAAAAAACGGAACAACAGGATTCTTAATATAGTTTGCCCTAAAAAGACCAAAAGAAATGTTTTGTATAAAAGGCAAATAGGGACACAGAGTTTTATACTTTTGCACTATGAACAATAAACTTTTGGTTTTGGGAACGATGGCTTATGATGCTATCGAATCACCATTTGGTAAAACAGGAAAGATTT
>VMCW01000097.1 GCA_008081175.1 Flavobacteriaceae bacterium | reverse complement strand
TTCAGAACAAATCAAATCCTTGAGAAAGGAAAAAAATCTCTCTCAAGAAAAATTAGCTTATAAAATAGAAATTGACAGAAAGTATGCTTCCCTTATAGAAAAACGAAAAACAAATCTTTCTGTAGAATATTTAAAAAAGATTTGTGATGGTTTAGATATTAAACTTTCAGATTTTTTTTAGAAATATTGACGAGTAACAAAAAATTTAGTTGACTCGTTAAAACAAGGTATACTTTATTTAGTTTTTTTTCTTTAAAGTTTTACGTTCAAATTTTCTCTGTTCCTTTTGAGCTTTTTCTTTTTGTAAAGCAACTTCTAGTTTCAACTTTTCTTTTTGTTTAGCACTAAACTCATCGCGTAATTCTTTTAAATCTGAAGCGCCTATTTTTTCCTGATCAGGAGCTTGTAGAGCAGTATCATCAACACTAAAGCTTGCTTTATTAGTTTGTTTTCTCACTGCCTCTTGAGCCGTTTTTAAGTTGTAATAAAATCCAGGATCGATTTGCTTATTGGCAACAAAGTGTTGTTTATTTTTTTTATCCCAACGAATAAAAAGAAAGCCTCCATTTACTGAATCTAATGTTATTCTGAATACGTGGGCATAATTTGGTAGACTTTGATAAACTTCAACTTGCTCAGGCACATATCCCGCTACATATAGAAGTTCTTCAACAAAAGCTTTTTGTGTTTCAAGAGAGGGATCATTGTAAAGTCCTTCTAAGAGGGTTTCATTTTGATCCTGTGCTAAAAGAACTACAGGCAATACAAAACTCCAAAGGAACAGGAATTGTTTAAGACTTCTCATTTTTTTTATTTTCTTCTAACCAAATAAAACTTTTTACCATCATAAAAAACCCTAGTGCATGTAACAGGGGTATAGGATAAGTGAAAAAATCTTCATTAAAATAACACTTATTATAGGTTATTAAAATATCTCTGACTGAAAAAACAAAAAGCCCTAATGTCATCAAGATAATAACTTTTCCTTGGCGGCTTAACAATTCCATTATCATAAGGCTTCCCAATGCAGATACTGTTAATCCATAAACTACACCATGTATTCGCATACTGCCAAGTGTTTGATATACATGAGATAAAAAGATAGTTAAGTACGAACCGTAGAACAATATTCCCATTAAGTGCGCTCCAAAATTGTAAATCTTATAGTTATCAATGAAGTATTTGATTAGTAGCAACTGCATAATCCAATAGGAGAATATACCCCACTTTAAAAAAGATATCCCTTCTTCAAAAAGTATTAACAAGTCTCCCATCCAAAGGAAAAGAAAAGCAAAAAGCACAAGTCGCTTAGGACTTGAACTGTTTAGCCAATAAAAAAGAAGGAGTAATGGTGCCAAAAGTGGCTCTACAAGATACTGAAGATTACTTTGAATATCTACAAGATAAGAATCCAAGAGGACAAGTACAATAAATAAGATCAAGGGGGCGTTCTTCAATTCATTTCATTTAATAGCGTAACACAAGTTGAAGCTGAAAATTTCTCCCCAACTCTGAAGAAAAAAACCGCAATCTATTTAAGTAATTTCGGTAATCTGTATTGGTTAGATTTTGAGCAACAAGTCGAACATAACTTTTAGATTGCCCTCTCTGACTCAAATATATTGAAAAAAAAACATCCCATTTGTTATAGCCTTTTGGTGGAGCACTAACTTCTACTTTTTTGGGTACTATAGTGCCCATTTCTATAGTGTTATAAGTAAAATCAAAGTCAGGGTAATTACCTTGCTGTCCAACAAACTGATGAGCAATTTCAACATCCCACAACCTTTTTTTTGAGGTGTATTTTATTTTCTGGAAAGAATTAAAAGGTGGAATCAAAATTAAAGGTTGGGCCTCCATGAGATCCTGTCCATAAATGTAGGAAGTTGACCACGCCAAAGTAATTTGATTTTTAATTTCATACTCTAGATTGGAATCAAAACCCGCCATAAGGACATCTGTGGCAAAATAGTTCCAAACAGGAAAAGCACCTCTAATAGTTTGTTCTATACCTTGGGGAGCAATGTAGATGTAGTTTTTTGAAAAGGAAAAATAAGGCTCTACAGAGGCAGAAAAACCTCCTTCTGCCTTTGAAAAACTAAGGAGAACCTTATGAGTAGTCTCTTTTTTTAGATCCAAATTACCATACTCTATCGTAGCTAAAGAGTGGTGAAGTCCATCACTAAACAACTCAGAGGCATTAGGTGCTCGTTGCGAGAGAATATAGGCCAATTTTGTTTCAAAACCCGCACCAATGGCAAATGAAATACCTGTTTGGGCAGCTAGGTTAAAATAAAAGAGCTGAGGACGTGTCAAAAGTTGGTTTCCCCTATTTTGTATTTCAAATCTGGAATACCTTAAACCATAACCCCTAGTCTCCCAGTCTGCAAGATCGTAGTACTTTTGAGCATCGAAAAAGAGACCGTCCAAACGCAGACCCCAATCCCAAGAAAAGAGATTCGTCGGTTTGTAGACTGCTACAAAAAAAGTGCCCAATTCATATTTTGTATAATCTGGAATCAAGCGTTTCACTCCGGTATTGGGATTGGAAAAGTTGTCCTCGAATAAACCATTGATACCCCACTCATATTTCCATTCAAAATCATTCTCCCAGGAGTACGAACCTAATAAGGTATGGGACTGTAGCTTTAAATCGAGTGCTGCAAAATCGGAACGCCCAGCTCGTCGAACATCATACTCTTTTCGCTGATTGATTTGATAACTGTATTCCCATTGCCATTTTGCATTATTTTTTGTGGTAGTGTAATAAGAAAATTGAAGATTTTGATGGATCCCCTCTTGTTTAGGAGCGGAAATCACATATGTAAATGGGTTGATTCGCAAAGGCTCATTGGAATTTAAAGCCACTAGTAAATCTTGAATATTTCCAATATGAGATGCTCGAAGTATTCCCATTTGATTTTGAAAACGGGAATAATTCAGTTCCCACCCTTTAACCACTTTTGTTTTTCCAAATTTTAATGAAAATACTCCTTCTTCTAAACCGGTATTGGAAAGATTGTAGTTGGGTGCTTGGAAATCACCAAAACGCCTTGCTGTCAAGTGAGCACCAATGTACAGTCCCTTGGAAGTAGTTCGATTCATTTTAGACTGAAAACTTCCTCCTTTTCCATTGCTTTCCAAATTTAAAGTAGTGGCTCCATAAAGGCTGTCTTGTAACATTTTCTTGGAAGGAGTAAGAACAATCATTCCGCCAGCAGTATCACCACCGTATTTTAGTGTTGCTGCCCCCTTTATCACTTGTACTCCTTCAAAAGCATTGAGGTCTATGCTGGGAGCATGGTCTGCACCCCACTCTTGATCCCTAAGTCGAACCCCATTAGCAACTATTCCCACTCTACTTCCAAACATACCGTGTATGATGGGTTTTGAAATAGTGTTTCCCGTTTGGAGAAGAGAAACTCCTGAAAGCGAAGAAAGTGCCTCGGAAATACTTTCACTACTATATTGACTGATTTGATCTTTGCTAAGTCGCGCTTCTTTGACCGAAGCATTTTGTGTCTCTAATTGGGATTCTGACAAAATAATCTCTTCCAACTCATTGATATGGTGTTCCAGCTGAAAGTTAAGCTCTTTTTGAGTTAAAAGTTTGACTTCTCTTTTTAAGGAAATACATTGAGGGTGCTCAACAGAAATAATAATTTGTTCGTAACAAAGTCCTTCTAACAGATAATTACCCTCTTCATCTGTTTGTGAGAAAAAGTCGGTGCCCTCGACTGAAACAAGGGCACCGTAGATAGGAGTGCTGTCGTGCAAATCAATCACTTTTCCTCTCAGGGAGTAGGCACAGGTTTGTCCAGAAACAAACCAGTTACCAAGGGTGAAAGCAACCAACAGAAAGCACAGCTTTGAAAAGCTAAGCTTCATTATTCTATAATTCGAATTGGAAAATCAACAGCTACGTCTGTATCACCACCAAAACCAGATCTGCTAGTACTGGTTTTTGAGGTAGGTTCATGAATCAAATAAACCCTCACCGTACCTGTCCCAGTAGCAGTAGCATTCCAAATACTTTGAAGATAAAGTGGATTATTTTGACTGTCTCTAACATCTGAAGCACCGCTACTAAAATCAATATTTAGATCCGAAAATTCGAAAAAAACTTGGTGAACATCTGCTTCTTCTTGCACCTCTTGCGTGATGTCTTCAATATCTCCAGGATCACTTTCATCTAAAAAAGCAACCCGAACGGTGTAGGGTGTATTTACTTTTAATGTAGCTGTCTCAGGATTCACATTGTCCATTTGCCAACGTAGGGTTTGAGAGGGTTCACCCTCGGTAAGAAACTCGAGTGTTACAGTTGTAATTAATTCTTGCTCTTCAACCAATTCTGGTGCTTCTTTTTCACATGAAAAAAACAGCATGCTCGAGCATAATAAAAAGGTTTGTATTGTATAGTTAATTGTTTTCATTTTAGGTTTGTAATGATTATTTAATAAGAAACTAGGATTTCAAAAGCGATTGAAACCCTCAATATTTGTCTTTAAATAGAAATTACAAAAGGAGGAGCCCTTAAACCGTGGACCGTATTGGTCTTTAAAATGAAAAGAAAAGAATACTCATTAAACTTTTGGGGCGTAATATTTACAGGGGTTATTTCCGTAAAATTAGGAACAGTATTTACTAACGACTGAAAATAATAATCTAGCAAGTCGTTGTGTGAACTGGCTGCATGCAAATGGGTTTTACTGTAGTTACAAGCTGTTGTTTCACTGTGAAAATCAATCGAGTGCTTAAGCTTTAAACCGATGGGCAACAAGAACACAAAGGAGAGCAATAATGCTACCCCAACAGATAAGAAAGAACGGTATTTAGTAAACCAATTCAAATCAGAGTTGTCTTATTTTGATGTTTCTGTAGGAAATCACACCAGGGTGATCTTGAAGACTTAGGTGTCCCTCTTTAAAGGTACCAAAATCAGGTATTTTTGAAAATTTACTGTCTTCTACCAATGCATCCCACTGCGGGCCGGACAATGGAAAACGATTTATTTCTGTACCGTTCAGCACGACAATACCTTCATTTTGTTTGTGGTTTACGGTAATGTGATAGGTGTTCCATGCACCTGGCTCTTTAGAAGCTATATTGCTAGGAGGCAGCATATCGTATAGCGCACCAACAGTATGGCGCTGATGCTCGGGATCATCACCATAAACAGCTGCATCTATAATCTGAATTTCAGGCCCCGTAACAAAAGGATGATCGTATTTTTTATCTTCATTTACCCCCCACATAAAACCACTGTTAGAGTTGGGTGAAAGTTTCCAGTCAAATTGAATTTCAAAACTCGAATAAACGGCGTCGGTAAGTAAACTTTTATTGCCTTTACCGCTTGCATTTTCTTTATCAAAAGTAAAAACACCATCTTGTACTGACCATCCTGTTTTTTCTCCAGACTCATTTTGGAAAATGTGCCAGCCTTCAAAACTATCTTTTGGTGATAGAGAAACCCAGTCCGAAGCTGGAACATCAGTCTTTTTTGTTTCTTTTTTATCGGCTGCTGATTGGCAACTCACAATAAAAACAAAAGTAAAGGTCAATAGAAGTGTTCGCATATTGAAATGTTTGTTTAAAAATACTAATTTAATGAAAATAATTTCCACTAAAACACAACGGTATCCTTAAAATATCATTTCAGGAACAAATTTGGGAACAACCAACCTCCCTTCAGTGGCCAATTGGATTTCATCTACTGAAACTCCAGGAGCTCTCTCTTTGAGTAAAAACCCTCCTTCAACAACATCCAATACTGCCAAATGGGTTACAATGCGTTTTACACATCGAACCCCGGTCAAGGGAAGGGTACATTTTTTTAAAAGCTTGGAAGCTCCCTTTGAATCAGTATGGATCATAGCAACAATTATATTTTCTGAACTCGCCACAAGATCCATTGCACCTCCCATTCCTTTCACGAGTTTACCCGGCACTTTCCAGTTTGCAATGTCCCCTGTTTCAGAAACTTCCATAGCTCCTAAAACGGTAAGATCAATGTGTTTACCGCGAATCATACCAAAGCTTACTGCAGAATCAAAATAACTGGAACCTGGAAGGGGTGTAATGGTTTGTTTTCCGGCATTGACCAAATCGGGATCTTCTTTACCTGCTTCGGGAAAAGGACCAACACCTAGTATTCCATTCTCACTTTGAAATTCAACCGCCATTTCCTTAGGAACGTGATTAGCAACTAGTGTTGGAATACCTATTCCCAAGTTCACATAAAAACCTGATTGGAGTTCTTGAGCTATTCGCTGAGCAATTTGATTTTTGGTAAGTGGCATGATTAAGGATTTTGTGTCGTTCTTCTTTCAATTCGTTTCTCATATAGCTTTCCTTGAAAAATACGATCAACAAAAATACCAGGTGTATGAATTTGGTTGGGGTCCAATTCACCTGCAGGAACCAATTCTTCCACCTCTGCAACGGTCACTGATGAGGCTCCACACATCAAAGGATTGAAATTTCTAGCTGTACCTCTAAAAATTAAATTTCCTGCCTCATCCCCTTTCCATGCTTTAACCAAGGAAAAGTCAGATTGAAATGCTGTTTCCAATAAATAGGTTTTTCCATTAAAATCTCGGAGTTCTTTTTCCAACGCCACTTCTGTTCCAAAACCTGCAGGTGTATAAAAAGCAGGGATGCCCATTTGTGCTGCCCTGCACTTTTCAGCTAAGGTGCCCATAGGTACCAAAGAAACTTCTATTTCTCCAGACAAAAGCTGCCTTTCAAACTCTTGATTTTCTCCAACGTAGGAACCATACATCTTTTTAATTTTTTTTGCTCCAAAGAGCAGGCCCAATCCAAAATCATCAACGCCAACATTTGCAGAGATACAGGTAAAGTTCTCAAACGAACTCTGAGCTAGTGCACTTATTAAATTTTCAGGAATCCCACACAATCCAAAACCACCCAGCATAAGGGTCATACCACTTTGAATCCCTTCAAGAGCTTCGTTGACCGTTTCTACCTTTTTATGAATCATGAATTATTACATAACTAGTGTTTCCGTGCTTTAAGCTTTTCTATCAGCTTGGGAACCACCTCAAAAGCATCTCCCACAATTCCATAGTCGGCCGCTTTAAAAAAAGGTGCTTCAGGATCGTTATTGATGACCACTTTAACCTTAGAGGAATTGATTCCAGCAAGATGTTGTATGGCGCCAGATACCCCAATGGCGATATATAAATTTGAAGCAACAGGTTTTCCCGTTTGCCCAACGTGTTCACTATGAGGTCTCCATCCCATGTCCGAAACAGGTTTTGAGCAGGCTGTTGCAGCATCCAGAACGGAGGCTAAATCTTCTATTAGGTGCCAGTTTTCAGGTCCTTTTAGTCCTCGCCCTCCCGAAACAACAATGTCTGCATCGGCTATACTTACTTTATCTGTAGCCTGATCTATAGCGGTTACTTCTAAATCTGTTGTCGCTTCTGCATAGGGTTCACTGCGAACCTCAACATCGCCCTGCTGCTCATTTAAACCAAAAGCATTAGAGGATAATGAAAGAATGTTGCACTCCTTTTGACTTAAGGTTCTATTGAATGCTTTGTTTGTGAAACAAGAACGCTTTACTTTCAAGGGACTATATTGTGTAGGCAAATCAACCACATTAGACAAAAAGGCTGCGTCTAATTTTGCAGAAAGTAGAGGCCCTAAGTACCGTCCATCAGCGGAGGAACTTACCACTATCACTTGAGCCTTCTCTTTAGAAGCAATTCCAGCAATGGTACTGCTGTAACGGTCTGCATTAAAAAATGAACCTTCGGGGGTGTCCACATTGTAGAGCACATCCATGCCATAGGGATTTATGCTTTTTGTATCTTGGAGATTGAATCCTACTCCTATGAGTTGTTCTCCAAGGGCATCTGCAACAGCACGGCCGTAAGAGGCCAGCTCAAAGCCTGTTTTTTTAATCGTTCCTTTTTGTGATTCTAAATAAACTACTACTGCCATTTTACTAAAGTACTTTTGCTTCGTTTGTAAGTAAATCAATTAAACCATCTATATCCTCAGCATCCACAAGTTTTACCGCCCCTTTTTCTGGGGGCTTTTCATAGTGCTCCACTAAAGTTGCTGCAGTTACTTCAATAGGAGAAACCACCTCCAAAGGTTTTTGACGTGCCTGCATGATACCTCTCATATTTGGTATGATCAGATCCTTTTCTTCAACCAATCCCTTTTGTGCTCCAACTATGAGGGGTAGAGAAGATTTTAAACGCTCTTTACCTCCATCAATTTCTCTCTCTAGTGCAACATCATTTCCACTTAAATCAAGATGAACACAATTTGGAACATAAGGTATTCCCATGTGTACCGCGAGCAAACCTCCTACCATACCTCCGTTGTAATCAATTGATTCTCTTCCAGTGATTATCAAATCGTAGTTGGTTTTTTTACAAAGAGCTTCTAGTTGAGTCGCAACCTGAAATCCATCTTGGGGTTGGAGGTCTACACGAATAGCTTGGTCTGCACCAATGGCCAAACATTTTCTCAAAATAGGCTCACAACTGGTGTCACCTACAGTAACAACGGTAACTTTAGCACCAACTTTTTGCTGCAAATGAACAGCACGTGTCAAACCAAATTCATCATTGGGATTGATAACATACTGAATCCCCAGGGTTTCAAAAGCAGTATTTTCTTCTTTGAAATTAATTTTAGAAGTGGTGTCTGGCACAGGACTGATGCAAACTAAAATATTCATTGCTCTTATATTTTATACGAATGTAATTAAAAAATGACACTGTGTCACTTTTTTAAGAAACTTATTTCCTCCTTTTTTTCAGCATCTTTTACCAATCGGAATCCTGTATGCTGCAGACCTGTGTCTGGAGAAGATTTCATTCTAGCAGCAACTCGATATCCAGAACAATACGCATCATTACAAAGAAAAGATCCTCCTCGCATCACCTTTTGTTTTAAATAGGGCTGAAAAGGATCAAAAGAAGCTTTTGGGCCTTTTGGGTTTTCTGCTGCCTCCTCTAAGAAACTTTGATAATACCTGTAATCGTACCAATCCGAGCACCATTCCCAAACATTGCCTGCCATATCATAAAGACCATAAGGGTTTGGTTCAAAAGAGGCTACTGGAGCTGTATAAAAAAAGAAGTCTCTCTGTATGTTTTCATAAGGAAATGCACCTTCCCAAGTATTGGCTTTGGGTTTGCCTTCTTCCAGGGGTTCTTCTCCCCATGGATAAATCGCTTTAGGGTCTCCTCCACGAGCTGCCCATTCCCACTCTGCTTCGGTAGGTAATCGTTTACCAGCCCATTTGGCATAGGCTTGTGCGTCGTACCATGAAATATGAACAACTGGATGGTTCCCTTTACCTTCAATACTGCTCATTGGTCCTTTAGGGTGTTTCCAATCTGCTTTGGGTTGCCATTTCCACCAATTTTCGAAGGCGTTTAAATCGACAGAGGATTGGGTAGGAACAAAAACCAAAGAAGCCGCCTGAAGAATAGAATCTGGTGGCTTTGGAGTTCCGGGAGGGAGCTCTTTTTTTATTTCTTCCCACTCCGGTGCCATTTCTGCTGTGGTAACGTATTGGGTATCTGCTACAAAAGCTGCAAATTCATCATTCGTAACTTCAGTTTGATCCATCCAAAAACCAGAGACAAAGACTTGGTGTTCAGGTCCTTCATCACTTCTGGACTGTTGCCCTTCTGTACCCCTAACAAAACTGCCTGAGGGAACCCATACCATACCTTCTTTTACAATAACCTCATGTTGTTTTGATGTCGTGTTACAACTCCAATGAAAGAGGCAAAAGAAGATTAAAATAAAACAAGCTCTTTGAAGCATTTTACAAGAATTGATTGATCAAATTCTCATAGCGTTCTTGCTTACCACTTATTCTGTGAGGAGTCCCTTCTTCTAAGGCAATTTTAGCAAGGTCTTTAAGACCCAATTTTCCCTTCTCAAAGTCTTTTCCTTTGCCTGAATCGAAAGATGCATAACGTTCCTCTCTCAAACGAGAATATTCAGATGAGGTGATTATTTTTTCAGCAGTTAGCAGGGCTCTAGCAAAAGTATCTGCCCCTCCAATGTGAGCATGAAAAATGTCTTCTAAATCGGTTGAGTTTCTTCTGATCTTCGCATCAAAATTAATTCCTCCTCCCTGGAGTCCTCCAGATTGTAAAAAGACCAACATTGCTTCTGTCACCTCATAGAGGTTTACTGGAAATTGATCCGTATCCCATCCATTTTGATGATCCCCTCTGTTGGCATCTATACTACCTAGCATACCTTCGTTTGCAGCAACTGTAAGTTCGTGTTCAAAACTATGTTGAGCAAGTGTTGCATGATTGACTTCAATATTTAGTTTAAAATCTTTTTCTAAACCGTATTTTCTCAGAAAGCCAATAGCTGTAGCTGCATCAAAGTCATACTGATGTTTCATAGGTTCCATAGGCTTGGGTTCAATAAAAAAAGTTCCTTTAAAACCCTGAGCGCGCGCGTAGTCCCTCGCCATGGTCAACATTTGAGCCATGTGATCCAGCTCCCTTCCCATATCAGTATTGAGGAGTGACATATATCCTTCTCTCCCCCCCCAAAAGACATAATTCTCTCCCTCTAGGGCCATAGTCAAATCCAAAGCCATTTTTATTTGAGCACCTGCACGGGCTACAACTTTAAAATCAGGATTGGTTGCAGCACCGTTCATGTAGACAGGATTGGAAAAACAATTTGCTGTACCCCAAAGTACTTTTACTCCTGATGCTTTTTTCTTTTCCGCAAGGTATTCTGTCATGTGGTGTAATCGCTTTTCTGTTTCCAAAAGACTTTCTGCCTCATCGACTAAATCCACATCGTGAAAACAGAAATAGTCAAATCCCAACTTGGTGATTAATTCAAAAGCCGCATCTGCTTTATCTCTGGCACGTTGTAAGGGGTCTGAAGATTGATCCCAAGGAAACTGCTGTGTTCCAGGACCAAAAGGATCACCGCCTTGACCACAAAAGCTGTGCCAGTAGGCTACAGCAAATTTAAAGTGCTCTCGCATACTTTTTCCCATAACCCTTTGTTCTGGATTGTAGTGCTTGTATGCTAAAGGGTTATCTGATTCTTTTCCTTCGAATGGCACAGGACCTATTCCCTTATAAAATTCTTTTTCTCCCGTCAGTATCATGTTGTGTTTTTTAATTTTTGTTTGACTATTCGTTTCCAATTTTCGTACGCCTTATGATAAGGAGATCCCTCCTTTTCTGGGGTTACTTCCATTACTTTATCTCCACTATTTCGGTTTTTGCTCAACTCCTTCAAATCTTCCTTTTCTAGTGCTGCTGCTCGTGCTGCTCCCACAGCACCTGTAGTATCATAAATTTCAATGGGCTGACCGATCAAAGTAGCTAATGTAGTAGCCATGACCTCGGATTGAAAAAGGTTGTCGTTTCCGGCACGAATGACACGAGCATTTAACCCATCCTTTTTCATGATTTCCATACCGTAATAAAAAGCAAAAGCTATACCTTCAAGAGCAGCTCTGCAAAGATGTGCCTGTGTGTGTACATTCAAGTTTAAATTGCCAAAATGTGCTCCAAAATTGCGGTTGTTCAACATGCGTTCACTTCCGTTACCAAAAGGGAGATTCACCAATTGCTCCGATCCAACTGGAACTTTTTTTGCAAGGGAATTCATAGCTTCAAAGCTTGTAAGCTGAGTCATTTTTTTTAACCAACTGTATTGAATTCCAGCACCGTTTATACATAAAAGGGTTCCTATTCTAGGAGTGTTTTCTGTGTAGTTTACATGGGCAAAGTGATTGACTCTGGAGTATTCTTTAGAAGTCTCCCTGTCTGTAACAGCAAAAAGAACGCCCGAAGTTCCACCAGTAGCCGCTACCTCCCCTGGGCTGAGAACATTTAAAGCAAAGGCATTATTGGGTTGATCTCCAGCACGGTATCTGATAGGGATATTTGGTGGCAAACCAGTTAACCGAGATGCTTCTTGGGTCACTTTCCCTTGATTTTCAAAATTAGCTACAAGAGGAGGCGTTAAACGGGTATCTATTTCATAATAATCAAGTAACCAATTTGCTACTTTCTTTTCTTGATAGTCCCAAAGTATTCCTTCTGAAAGCCCATTGATTGTAGTAGCAATAATTCCACTTAGCTTGTAGGCGATATAATCCCCTGGCAGCAGGTAATATGCAATTTTGCTGTAGCAATCGGGTTCATTTTCTTTGACCCATTTCAATTTGGAAGCAGTAAAGTTTCCAGGGGAATTGAATAAGTGCTTTCCGTATTTTTCCACTCCCAAATCCTGTGCTGCACGATCACCAATTGCTACAGCCCTACTGTCACACCAAATGATGGCATCTCGAAGAACTAGGCCTTTTTCATCCAACACGACCAAACCGTGCATTTGATAAGAAATACCTACAGCACTAATTTTTTTTGGATCAATTTTGGTTTCTGCAAGGAGTCTTTGGGTTGCTTTACACACATACATCCACCACATTTCTGGGTCTTGTTCCGCCCAGTGAGGATGAGGAGCCTTGATCCCCATTTCATATTTGGGCTCAGAAACTACAGCCACTTTTTTATTTCGCTTTGTATCAACAAGAGCTACTTTTACAGAAGAACTCCCCAGATCGTAACCGATAGTGTACATACTAAATCCAGATTTTTTCAACCTCTTACTTCCAGCTAGAAGATCAGTGGCTTAAATATAGTTAAACTTATTTGCTTTCTCCAGATAGTATTTTTTTTAAAGTACAAATGAGATTAAAAATGGTTAACTTAGAAATCGTATTAAAAAACAAATACTGAATATGAAATCAAAAAAAACCATCCTCAGCCGTCGCTCTTTTATTGGATCTACAACAACTTTTGCTTTAGGATTGAGCCTTGGTGGACCAAAAGTTTTTGGCGCACCTGCTTATATCCCTAATTTATTAAAACCTAATTCCAAAATTAACGGAGTACAATTGGGGTTAATCACGTACTCTTTCCGTGCCATGGAAGATCAAAGTGCTGAAGCTACACTTCAATACATCTTAGATTCCGGGGTCAATGCTATAGAACTTATGGGTAGTGTTGCAGAATCCTTTATCGGAAAACCTGAAAATAAAATGAATGGCAGACGCTACTACCGATTGAGCAGAAAAGAACAAAACAATGAGCTCTCAAAAGAGGAGAAAAAAGAACTCGAAGAGTTAAAACTTCAAAAAGAATCCTATGATAAAGAAGTTGAAAATTGGAGTGCAAAAAGAAATATTGCAGATTTTACAAAACTCCGAAAGATGTACGAGGATGCTGGTGTAAGCATTTATGCATTTAAACCCGATTATCTTCTTAGAAAGGGCAATTCGGATGCTAATATCAATTACGCAATGACCGCCGGAAAGCTACTCGGGGCCTCTCATGTAACTCTGGAACTACCTGATGATCCTGCTCACAGCCTAAAACTGGGGCAACTTGCACAAAAAAATGGAATTAAAGTGGCCTATCACGGACACGAACAGCAACATCCAAGCTGGTGGGATACAGCCCTGCAGCAATCCAATCACAATGCAATTAATTTAGATCTGGGACACTACACTGCTGCTGGCAATACAGACTCCATTGAATTTATAAATAACAACCATCAAAACATCATGAGCATGCACGTAAAAGACCGTCAGAATCCAGAAAACGGCAAAAAGAACCTCGCTTTTGGTATGGGAGATACCCCAATAGCGGAAGTGTTACAATTGATGAGAGACCAAAACTACACCTTCCCAGCTACTATAGAATACGAGTATAGAACACCAGAAGGTTCTTCCATAGTAGAAGAAATCAAAAAAAGTGTGATGTATTGCAAAAATGCCTTGGAGTCTTAAGGACTATCATTTATTGTATTTTAAGAAAGTTTATTATTTAAGGCTGTTTATAAAATTCCTGGATCTTCTGTTAGGAGTATTTTCATTGGAATTATGCTTCTTTATGGTATAGTATATACGCTCAGGAAAAGTAGCATCAGAAGATTTAGGTTATTTTTATTATTTAGAATCTATTCTAATTTATTTTTAAAATCCTTATACAAAGTGTTTTTTAACTCCCAAAAAGGGATATTAATTTGTATTTTCATTAAAATTTTATAAATGAGTAGAAAAATACTTTTTCTCTGTATCGTCCTCTGTGGATTTTTAGCTTGTAATACCCAATCCAACGGAAATCTTTCTGAATCAAAAGTGCTTTCTCCTACTCCAGAATCTGAATTAGAAAAGTTAGGAATTGAACTGCCAAAGGTTGCTGCACCTGTAGCCAATTATGTACGGGTGGTAAAAACTGGAAACCTCTTATTTCTTTCTGGAAGCGGTCCAAAAAAAACAGATGGAAATTATATAATTGGCAAACTCGGAGAAGATTTAACCATTGAAGAGGGATATGAGGCAGCTCGGATAACTGCCATCAATCACTTAGCGACACTTAAAGCAGAATTAGGCGAACTGAGTAAGGTGAAACGAATAGTAAAAGTCTTGGGTATGGTCAATTGCACTGCAGATTTTAAGGAGCAACCCAAAGTAATCAATGGATTTTCGGATCTTATGGTTGCCGTTTTTGGTGAGCGAGGAAAACACGCCCGATCTGCGGTAGGGGTAAATTCACTCCCCATGGGAATACCAGTAGAAATTGAACTTATTGTGGAAGTTGAAAACTAAAAGCATGTTAAAAGCCTTTAAGGAGGTAGGTAAAACTACTTTTGTAGAATATAAGACGAAATTTAAAATCCGCTGGTCTAAAAAAGCACTGTTTGATCCACTGTTTAAAAACGATACCATCGATTCTGTGGGGATGTGTGCTGGTTTTAACTCCAAATCACAATTCTATGCCGCTTTTAGAAAGTTTGAAAAGATGACTCCAAGGGAATATTACCTGAAAGCAAAGAGAAGAAGAAGATAAAAACAGCTACACTACAAATTTCCCCCAAACATTTCCCCCCTAAAACCACAACACAGGATTCTTACGTTAAGGCAATGATATCAATGGGTTAAGAAGGGATTAGGGTTTTGTCCATTGGTGTAAAAGAA
>VMCW01000073.1 GCA_008081175.1 Flavobacteriaceae bacterium | reverse complement strand
AAAGATTGGAAGCTATCCCCACAACAGGAACTAAAGAAGAACGCAGTTGCAGCCATTCATATCCTTGAGCGTGTTGCACTGCATGTCCACACTCATGTGCAGCTACTGCAGCAGCAGCAGCATTTCGCTCATGATAAACCGACTCACTTAAATTTACCGTTCTTTTCTGAGGGTTGTAATGATCTGTTAAAGAACCACGTACAGAGATAACTTCTACATCTCTAATTCCATGATCTGCCAACATCTGTTCTGCAATTTCTTTTCCTGACATCCCATTGCGTAATTGTACTTGAGAATAGGTTTTGAATTTGCGTTTTAACGTATTGCTCACCCACATACTTGCAAGTGAAATCAATAGTATAAGTAGGTAATAACTTCCCATAGTTTTTGTTCAAAAATACAAGATATCAAATGAAATCCGATCGCTAGTTTACAATTTTAACTAAAATATAAGAGCCTATTTTAAAGCTCTATCAATAGACTATATTGATGATTTTATTGGGAACAATTATCCATTTTTTTGGAATTGCATCCTGTAGATATTCAGCCGTCCTAGTGTCTTGAAGAACAGCCTGTTTTATTCCTTCTTGATCTAAACTCAATGATAAAGACAATGTAAAACGCATTTTACCATTAAAAGATACAGGGTAGTTTTTAGTATCTTCTACAAGATAGGATTCATTTACTATTGGGAAAGGTTCCGCTACGAGAGACTCGGCATGGCCTAATCTTTCCCACATTTCCTCAGCAATATGAGGAGCAAATGGAGATAAAAGTACCGTGAGTGGAGTTAGTATTTCTCTACTGTGACAATTCATTTGTGTCAATTCGTTTACACAAATCATAAACGAACTCACACAAGTATTGAAAGAAAATTGCTCAATATCTGAGGTCACTTTTTTTATCGTTTCGTGAAGTGCCTTAAGAGATTGTTTACTCGGCTTTTCCTCGTTGACAATCCATTGGTCTTCATTATAAAACAAACGCCAGTACTTCTTTAAGAAATTATGTACTCCTGAAATTCCCGCTGTATTCCAAGGCTTTGCTTGCTCTATTGGCCCTAAGAACATTTCGTACATTCGAAGTGTATCGGCTCCATACTGCTCGCAGATTTCATCTGGGTTGACTACATTATATTTTGATTTGGACATTTTTTCCACTTCTCTACCCACCTTAAAAACACCCTTGTTGGATTTAAATTCAGCTGTTTCAAACTGTACTTGCCATTTTTTTAATCCTTCTATATTCAATTCATCAGAGGCATTCACTAGATTAACGTCTACACGAACAGGTTCGAAGGTTTCGGTATCATTCAAAAGATCTTTTGATAAATAGGTTTGTGTGCCCGGCTTTCTGTATATAAAAGCTGAAGTCCCTAAAATCATGCCTTGGTTGATCAATTTTTTTGCATACTCCTCTACAGGAAGTAATCCGAGGTCAAATAGAAATTTTTGCCAAAAGCGAGAGTACAGTAAATGCCCTGTAGCATGTTCACTACCCCCAAGGTAAAGATCCACATCCTTCCAGTAGGCAGCTGCTTCTTTACCTACAAATTCTTCATCATTTTTTGGATCCATATACCTGTAGAAATACCAGGAGCTTCCCGCCCAACCCGGCATGGTATTCAACTCCAAAGGAAAGACCCTCTTATGATCTATTGCATCGTTTCCTACCACTTTTCTTGATTTAGTATCCCACGCCCATGATTTTGCATTCCCAAGCGGTGGTGCGCCCTCTGGTGTGGGCAAATATTTTTCTACGTCTGGTAATCTGAGAGGCAAGTCTTCTAAGGAAAGAGGTTGTGGCATCCCTTCCTTGTAATACATTGGGATGGGTTCTCCCCAATAACGCTGTCTGCTGAAAATAGCATCTCTCAAACGATAGTTTACCGTACCCGAACCACATCCTTTTTCTTCTAAGGCTTCAATAACTTTCTCCATAGCTTGCTTGTAGGGTAAACCTGTGAGAAAATCTGAATGGTCAATAACAGCTGTGGCTTTATCCGAAAAAGCTTCAGTTGCTACAGAGACTCCTTTAAAAATATTTTTAATAGGCAAATCAAAATGCTTAGCAAAATCATAATCTCTTTGATCTCCACAAGGTACAGCCATAACAGCACCCGTTCCATAATCTGCTAAAACGTAATCCCCGATCCAAATCGGAATACGATCTCCTGTGAACGGATGTAATGCATATCCTCCTGTGAACACACCAGTAGTGTTTTTCACATCTGCCATTCGCTCTCTCTGCGAACGTTGCTGTGTTGCTTTGATATAAGCTTCCACCTCATTTTTCTGATCGGGATGGGTGATTTTTTGAACAAGTTCTAGCTCTGGTGCCAATGTCATAAAAGTAACTCCAAACAAGGTGTCGGGTCGTGTTGTAAAAACCTCGATTTTCTCATCATGTCCTTCCACCTCAAAAAACACCTTTGCGCCGATGGATTTTCCTATCCAATTGCGTTGCATTTCTTTTAAAGAGTCAGACCAGTCAATCATTTCCAGACCTTGGAGTAGACGTTCAGCATAAGCTCCTATACGCATACTCCATTGTTTCATTTTCTTTTTGGTAACAGGATAACCTCCCCTTTCAGATACACCGTTGATGATTTCATCATTTGCTAAAACAGTGCCTAATTCCGCACACCAGTTTACTTCGGTTTCAGAAAGATAAGTCAAACGATAACCCAAAAGAATTTCTTCTTTTTTTACTGGGTTAAACCCCTTCCAATCCTCTGCACTAAAAACTTCAATACCTGGACTACAGACTGCATTGACCTTTGAGTTTCCTTCTTTTTCAAAAAGAGTGATGAGATCATTTACCGGTTGTGCTTTATCTGTATCCACACAATAGTAATGCTCAAAAAGAAGCAGGAAGATCCATTGCGTCCACTTGTAAAAATTAGCATCAGAAGTTCTCACCTCTCGACTCCAATCGTATGAAAAACCCATTTGATCTAACTGATCCCTGTAACGGTCTATGTTTTCTTGTGTTGTTTTTGAAGGATGCTGCCCTGTTTGGATGGCGTATTGCTCTGCTGGCAAACCAAAAGAATCATACCCCTGTGGATGCAATACATTAAAACCTTTATGTCTTTTATAGCGAGAAAAAATATCACTAGCAATATACCCTAAGGGATGCCCTACATGAAGACCAGAACCTGAGGGATAAGGGAACATGTCCAAGATGTAAAACTTGGGCTTTTCAGTATTATTTAGTGCATGAAAGGTTTTGTTTTTTTCCCAATACGCACGCCATTTTTTTTCGATTTGTTGAAAGTTATATCCCACAGTTTTGCTGTTCATCCTTATAAAAGCCACAAAAATAAGCTTATTGCTTGAATGTCAAAAAGCTAAAAGAATATTTTATCTCAAGAGGTATCTTTCTATTTCTTTTTTACTTTTACAAAAACAAAGCCTGTGTCCACAAACTTTAATGACAGTTATCCTAAAAAAAGAGTGCTGAACAGCTATGTTTCTGTGGTTATAAGCATCACAGTCGTTTTGCTTTTTTTAGGTGTTTTAGGACTTTTTTTACTCAACACTAAGAATGTAGCATCCCATTTCAAAGAACAAATTGTGATGACTGTTTATTTAAAAGACAGTGCAAAAGATATCGAAATCACACAACTTCAAAAAAAAATACAACTCGACCCAGCAACTAAAAAAGTACAATATACCCCCAAAGAAGAAGCTGCTGAACAATATTCCAGAGACATCGGAGAGGATTTTTTAGAATTTTTAGGCTATAACCCCTTGCTCAATTCTCTTGACATTTATTTCAATGCTAATTATGTAAATACGTTGAGTTTAACCCAAACCAAAAATGAAATTGAGTCTGCAGACTTTGTAGATGAAGTTGTCTACGATCAGCCTTTAGTGACACTTTTGGACGAAAACATTCAAAAAATTTCGGTTGTTCTTATGATCTGTACTGTTCTTTTCATTGGAATTGCGTTGGTGTTAATTAACAGTTCCATTCGTCTTTCCATATACTCCAAAAGAGTAATCATCAAAACCATGCAGCTAGTAGGAGCTACAAAATCTTTTATTCGAAAGCCCTTTATTTGGAGTCATTTGAGATTGGGAATACTGAGCTCTTT
The DNA here is from genome assembly GCA_008081175.1 of Flavobacteriaceae bacterium. Classification (GTDB taxonomy): domain Bacteria; phylum Bacteroidota; class Bacteroidia; order Flavobacteriales; family Flavobacteriaceae; genus MS024-2A. The sequence continues at coordinate 11,135 of VMCW01000073.1, read as the reverse complement.
TCTTGCACTTCTTCTTTTAAGTTTTTTGCTCTGGGAGGTAAATTCTCGTTTTCCAGAACTCGAAATGCTGAAACAAAAAAAGGAACTAATGCTCGTGTATGGAGGAATTTTAATTTTAGGAGTTGGAATAACATCCATCAGCACCTTTTTTGCGACGCAACGCTATTTAAACTTAAAAACGGACGCCGTTTACTAATCAGCTTATGAAAAAGAAAACACCTAAAAAAAACTTTTTATTTCAAAAGCACAACTACCGCATTCTGTTTGCTGCCCTTTTGATTATAGCTATTGGTTTTATTTTAATGGCGGGTGGTGGAAGCGAGGATCCCAATTATTTCAATGAAGAAATTTTTAATTTTCGAAGAATCCGACTGGCACCCTCACTAGTACTTTTAGGCTTTGGCGTGGCTATGTACTCCATTTTAACCAATCCAAGGCCGAAGGAATGAGTTATCTAGAAGCTCTTATTTTAGGAATAATTCAAGGTCTTACTGAATTTTTACCGATATCTTCTAGTGGTCACTTGGAAATAGGAAAAGCTCTTTTCGGAAATGAGAGTGTAGGTCAAGAAAGTCTGTTTCTTACTCTCGTACTCCATTTTGGAACTGCCCTAAGCACAGTAGTTGTTTTTAGAAAAGACATTATCCAACTACTAAAAAGTTTAATTCAATTTAAAAAGGATGAAAACAACTACTTTTCATTAAAGATTTTACTTTCAATGTTTCCGGCAGTTTTTGTTGGATTGTTTTTACAAGAGTTCATTGAACAATTGTTTTCTCGAAACCTACTTTTAGTTGGTCTCATGTTATTACTAACCGCAGTTTTTCTTTTTTTAGCTGATCGCCCAAAAAAAACCAGAAAAGAGGTTTCATATACCAATGCCATTATCTTGGGTATTGTACAGGCAGTAGCTATCCTACCGGGAATTTCACGCAGCGGCTCTACAATTGCTAGTGCTGTGCTTTTGGGAATCGATCGAGAAAAAGCTGCACGTTTTTCTTTCTTGATGGTATTGCCTCTCATTTTTGGAAGTATGGCAAAAACCGCAATGGATTATGAGGGCGCTCAAGGTAACACGAACCTGTTGGCTTTATTAATTGGCTTTGGAGCTGCATTCATAACGGGAATTTTTGCTTGTAAATGGATGATTGCCTTAGTTAAAAACAGTCAACTCAAATACTTTAGCTATTACTGTATCCTTGTAGGCGTATTAACCATAAGTTATGGACTTTTTTAATAAAAAGTTTACAGCAGATACTCTTTTGGAGGGGCAAGTTTTTTTAATAGACAAGCCCTTAGGATGGACTTCCTTTCAAGTGGTCAACAAGATACGCTGGCATCTAAAAAATGAAAGTGGTTTAAAAAAGCTTAAAGTAGGTCATGCAGGAACCTTGGACCCACTAGCGACAGGTCTTTTATTGATTTGCACTGGCAAGAAAACCAAAAGCATCAGCACACTTCAAGGGCAAGAAAAAACTTATACAGGAACGTTTACACTGGGGGCAACTACTCCTTCTTATGATTGCGAAACAGAAATTGATCAACAGTTTCCCATAACGCACCTAGACGAAAATTATATTAAAGAGAAAGCTCTAAAATTTACTGGAGTTCTCCAACAACACCCTCCCCTTTTTTCAGCAATAAAAAAAGAGGGAAAACGACTCTATGAAATTGCACGCACTGGAAAAACAACAGAGATAGAAGCACGCCAAGTTACAGTTCATAAATTTGAAATAAAAAGGGTTGCTCTTCCAGAAGTAGATTTTCTAATTCAGTGTAGTAAAGGAACCTACATCCGAAGTCTTGCGCACGATCTGGGTAAGGAACTACTGTCAGGCGCCTACCTATCTTCGCTAAAAAGAACTCAAATCGGCCCCTACAAACTCGAGGATGCCTACAACATGAGGAGTGTCTCAGACGTCTTTTCGGAAAAAAACATTCACAGTGTTCACCAAAACAAAAAGTGACGCAATCCAAACTATTTATTCAAAAAAACGTATTTAAAGAAGTCGGTTGATAGACCTGGAGAATCTTTTGAAACTTAAATCGTTTTGAAGAGTAAAAATTATAAGCAAGTCAAGCAAAATAAATTCTCCTTTAATTTCTATATTTGTAGTCACAGCTTTTCTAAATGAAATACCGTAGAATTCTCTTGAAATTAAGTGGTGAAGCCCTAATGGGAAATCAGAGCCACGGTATAGATCCTGAACGGATCGACAGTTATGCAAAGGAAATAAAAAAGGTTTTTGATCAAGGAATCGAAATAGCAATTGTTATTGGAGGTGGAAATATCTTTAGAGGAATTTCTGGAGCGAGTAAAGGTATGGACCGCGTACAAGCAGACTACATGGGAATGCTTGCAACAGTTATAAACGGTTTGGCCTTACAAGGTGCTTTAGAAAACAACAACATTCCTACTAGGTTACAAACAGCAATTAAAATCGAGGCTATAGCGGAGCCTTTCATAAAAAGAAAAGCAACGCGTCATCTTGAAAAAAACAGAGTGGTCATTTTTGGATCCGGTACAGGAAATCCCTTTTTTACTACAGATTCTGCTGCGGTGCTCCGTGCTATTGAAATCAATGCTGACGTCATTTTAAAAGGAACTCGAGTAGACGGCATCTACACAGATGATCCAGAAAAAAATATTAAAGCGACTAAATTCGACAATTTGTCTTTTGACGAAGTTCTCAAAAAAGGGATTAAAGTCATGGATACTACAGCTTTTACGCTGAGTCAAGAAAACAAACTACCGATTATCGTTTTCGATATGAACACGCCCGGGAACCTATACAACGTAGTCAAAGGTGAAAACATTGGAACTCGTGTCGATTTATAATTAGAATACAATGGAAGAAGAAATGCAATTTATTGTCGATGCTGCTAAAGAAAGCATGGATGCCGCATTGGCTCATTTGGAAAAAGAGATGCTCAATATACGCGCAGGAAAAGCTAATCCAATCATGCTATCTGGAGTAAAAGTAGAGTATTACGGAACCCCAACACCACTATCACAAGTAGCCAACATCAACACCCCAGATGGAAAAACACTGACTGTACAACCTTGGGAAAAAAATATCCTTGCAGACGTTGAAAAAGCAATTTTGATTGCAAACCTAGGATTCAACCCAATGAATAATGGCGAGTCAATCATTATCAATATTCCAGCCCTCACAGAAGAACGTAGAAAAGAACTGGCTAAACTGGCAAAATCAGAAGCAGAAAATGCAAAAATTTCGATTCGTGCGGCACGAAAAGACGCCAATTCCGAAATTAAAAAATCAGACACTTCAGAGGACGTTCAAAAAAACTATGAAATTGACATTCAAAATCTGACGGATCAATACATCGCCAAAGCAGATCAAATTTTCAGCGTAAAAGAAAAAGAAATTTTAACCGTCTAAAGCTGATGCTGTTAGCGACTAGGCTCGAATGAAAAAGAAAAAAAATTGGAATCTCTGGAGCCTTGTGGCACGACTCATTCTTAGAAATCGTGTCCTCATTCTATTATCAATTGTAGCGCTCACACTTTACTGGTCAACCCAGTGGAAGTACATGCAATTTACTTTTACAGAAGCCAATTTACTTCCAGACAACCATCCGGAAAACATTCTTTACCAGTCATTTACCAAAACCTTTGGAGAAGAAGGCAATGTAATTGTCATTGCTGTACAAGACAGTACTTTTTATACCCCGCAAAAGCGATTGGAGTGGAAAGAATTAAATGAAAAAATAGAAGCCTTTGAAGAAATTCAATTTGTACTCTCTACAGAAAATATTCAAGAACTGGTCAAAGACAACAATCAAAAAAACTTTACTCTAGAAGCGGTTTCAAAAAACTACCCTATAGAGAGTAAGGTTCCTGAAAAATTTAAAGAAAAGCTCTTTTTAGAACTTCCCTTCTACAAGAACTTGCTTTTTGACGACCAGTCCAACATCATTCGGTCAGTAATTTATATGGATCCGGAGATCGTCAATACAGCAAAACGTAAAGATTTTATTTTTGATCATTTCATTCCGCTCATCAACCGTTTTGAAAACGAGAAAAAAACGAAGGTTCACGTTTCAGGTATGCCCTATATCAGAACTCTAAACGCACAAAATATCGTAGATGAAATAGGGCTGTTTGTTTTAGGGGCTACCCTTATTACCTCTTTGATTTTCTTTCTGTTTTTTCGTTCCTTTAGAGCTACATTTATCTCGCTCATTGTTGTTGCCATAGGGGTAATGTGGGCTTTCGGTATCCTTGGGTGGTTGGGCTATGAAATTACGGTACTCACTGCACTCATCCCTCCCTTAATCATTGTTATTGGTGTTCCCAATTGTATTTTCTTGATTAACAAATACCAACAGGAAATTGCAAAACACGGTAATCAAGCCAAATCACTCCAACGTGTCATTGTTAAAATTGGTAATGCTACTCTAATGACCAACCTAACAACTGCATCTGGTTTTGCTACTTTTATTTTAACCAACAGTAAGATTTTGAAAGAATTTGGTGTAGTTGCGTCCATCAACATTATTGCCATCTTCTTGCTCTCATTACTCATTATCCCAATTACCTACAGCCTAATGGCACAGCCCAAGAAAAAGCATTTAAAGCATTTAAAAAATAAAACGATCGACGTTTTTGTGACTTGGATGGAAAATGCTGTGAGAAAAAAAAGAATCAATGTTTACATGGTTTCCTTACTAGGTCTTATCATTGGTATAATGGGCATTTATCAAATGAAAATATCAGGAAGCCTCATAGAAGATATGCCTAAGAGTGCTCCTTTTTTTCAGGATATATTATTTTTTGATCAAAGTTTTAATGGTATAGTGCCTTTAGAAATTTGGGTAGACAGCAAGAGAGAAAAGGGCATTGTAAAACCGGCAACCTTGAAAAGAATGAATGACCTGCAAGAAGCAATAGAAGAAATTCCTGAGCTTGCACCCCCAATATCTGTTGTCAATGCAATAAAATACGCAAAGCAAGCCTACTATAACGGAAACCCTAACTTTTATGCTTTACCTACACCTCAGGAAAATAGTTTTATTTATCCCTTTTTAAATAATTCTGATGGAAGCAGTCAGTTGCTCAACGGTTATGTAGACAGTACAGGACAATATGGAAGGATCACCACCTATATGAAGGACATAAAAACCGATCGTATGGTAGAAATAGAAAACGACCTAAAAGAGTCCATCAGTAAACTATTTCCCGAAGATCGTTACGGTGTTGAGATTACCGGAAAATCGTTGTTGTTTTTAAAAGGCACAAAATATTTGATCAATAATCTAATCTTGTCACTGAGTTTGGCGATACTCTTGATAGCTCTATTTATGGCCTTTCTCTTTCGATCCTTTAAAATGATACTTATCTCTTTAATCCCCAATCTACTCCCTTTAATCATCACAGCAGGAGTAATGGGTTTTACAGGCATCCCATTAAAACCTTCCACTATTTTGGTTTTCAGCATTGCATTTGGGATATCGGTAGATGACACCATTCATTTTCTTGCTAAATACAGACAAGAATTGATTGCCAATGGATGGAAGATAAACAAAGCGGTTTTTAGTGCTTTACGAGAAACCGGAATCAGTATGTTCTACACCTCCATAGTGTTGTTTTTTGGTTTTTCTATTTTCATGTCTTCCAATTTTGGTGGGACACAAGCCTTAGGAGGATTGGTGGCTGTAACACTGATGATGGCCATGCTGGCCAATTTAATCTTACTTCCTTCTTTATTAATTTCTCTTGAAGATTCCATCAGCAACGATAAAGTCCTCAAGCCCCCAAAAATAAAGCTGGTCGACTAGTGAGTTAGCGGTATTGCAATACAAAACTTTATGAAATAAAGCTATCTTTGTGGCGGCTTAAGAAAATATTTTTGGAATGAAAGCAACGAAAATCAAAACTCTTCTACAATCTAAAGAACGGAACCTTAACGTCACAGTACAAGGATGGGTAAAAACATTTCGTGCCAACCGATTTATCGCCCTCAACGATGGTTCTTCTTTGAACAACCTACAATGCGTTGTCGACTTTGAAGCCTTTGAGGAAAGTACTCTTAAAAGAATTACTACAGGAGCTGCACTTCAAATAGAGGGTTTGCTGATAGAAAGTCAGGGCGGAGGACAAGAGGTAGAACTACAAGTTAATACACTGAGTATAATTGGAGATTCTGACCCTGAAAAATACCCAATACAACCAAAAAAACACAGTCTTGAGTTTCTGAGAGAAAAAGCCCATTTGAGAGTGAGAACAACCACTTTCGCTGCAATAATGCGGGTGCGGTCTGCTTTATCTTTTGCCGTACACAAGTTTTTTCAGGAAGAAGGTTTTTTCTACGTCAACACACCAATAATCACAGGCAGTGATGCAGAAGGAGCTGGGGAGATGTTTCGTGTCAGCACCCTAGATCTTAAAAACACACCTCTTAACGAGGAAGGATTGCCCAATTTTAAGGAAGATTTTTTCGGAAAAGAAACCAATCTAACCGTCTCTGGTCAGCTTGAAGCAGAAACCTACGCCCTGGGACTAGGTGAAGTGTATACCTTCGGTCCTACCTTTCGTGCAGAAAATTCTAACACCACAAGACATCTTGCTGAATTTTGGATGATTGAACCCGAAATGGCATTTTACGACCTTACGGATAATATGAATTTAGCTGAAAAATTCATCACAAGTGTTCTGAAAGATGTCCTTGAAAGATGCCAAGAAGATCTGAAGTTTCTAGATGAGAGACTAGCAAAAGAAGACCAGAGTAAACCACAAGCAGAACGAAGTCCTATGGGCTTGATAGAAAAAATTAAATTCGTTATTGACAACGATTTTAAAAGAGTAAGCTATACCGAAGCTTTTGAAATTTTGAGAAATTCAAAACCAAACAAAAAGAAAAAATTTGTTTTCCCTGTGAACGAATGGGGTGTTGATTTACAAAGTGAACACGAGCGTTATTTGGTTGAAAAACACTTCAATTGCCCAGTGATCTTATACGATTATCCGGCAAACATCAAAGCCTTTTACATGCGTCGTAACGACGATGAGAAAACAGTACGAGCTATGGACATTCTCTTTCCTGGAATCGGTGAAATTGTGGGTGGCTCTCAAAGAGAAGAACGCCTTGAGGTACTTGAAAAACGCATAGAGGAAATGAATATCGACAAAGAGGAGCTTTGGTGGTACCTTGACTTAAGACGTTTTGGAAGTGTCCCTCACAGTGGTTTTGGTCTAGGGTTTGAACGCTTGGTTCAGTTTGCCACTGGAATGAATAATATTCGAGACGTCATTCCCTTCCCTAGAACCCCCCAAAATGCTGCCTTCTAAAGTGAAGGCTAAATTGCATATCTTTACCTAGAAGATCGATTTCCTATGCTTAAGCAACAGCTCCAAATAAAGCTTTCACAGAAATTATCTCCTCAGCAAATTCAGCTGATGAAGATGATCCAACTCTCTACACTAGAACTTGAACAAAAAATTGAATCTGAAATGGGTGAAAACCCAGCATTGGAAAGTGGAATAGAAAAGCCTAGCAATGACCCACTAGACAACGATTACGAGGAGAATGAAAAAATAGAAACCGATGAAATTGAAATCGATCAATATCTAAGCGACGACGAGATTCCTTCCTATAAACTTTATGCCAACAATTACAGTAGTGATGATGATACTTCAACAATACCTGTTACAGGAGGGATAAGTTTGCATCAACACTTGTCCCAGCAAATAGGAAATTTAATCCTATCAGAAACTGAAATGGAAATTGCTGAGTTTATTATTGGAAGCATTGATGAAAGTGGTTACCTAAGAAGAAGCAATGAGGAGCTCATCGACGATTTGGCCTTTACCCAAAACCTAATGGTAACAGAATCCCAAATTGAAAAAACCATAAAAGCGGTTCAGTCTCTAGATCCCGCAGGTATAGCCGCCAGATCACTAAAAGAATGTTTACAACTTCAACTTGAAAAGAAAAAGAAAGACCGTCCAGAAGTTGGTCATGCACTTGAGATTATTAAAAATCAATTTGATCATTTTAGTCATAAACACTATTCTAAATTACAAGAAAGAATAGGTCTAAATAAAGAAGAACTAAAAACTGCTTTGGACCTTATAAGTAGACTTAATCCCAAACCAGGAGGAGCCCTTTCCTCAAACAATCAAAACAATCAGATAGTACCAGACTTTATCTTAACCCTTGAGGATGGAGAACTCAACATTCAACTCAATCAAAGAAATGCTCCTCAACTGAAGGTGTCAAACACCTATAAAGAAATGCTTACTGGCTATTCAGAATCTGAAACCAAGACAAACTCACAACAGGAAGCGGTTCAATTTATCAAACAAAAACTTGATGCAGCACAATGGTTTATAGATGCAATAAAGCAACGCCATCAAACCTTAACACTCACCATAAATGCCATATTAGAGCACCAAAGAGAATACTTCTTGACCGGTGATGAAAGAAAATTACGTCCCATGATCCTGAAAGATATTGCTGATAAGGTGTCTATGGATATCTCAACAATTTCAAGGGTGGCAAACAGCAAATACATCGATACTCCCTATGGCACAAAATTGCTTAAAACCTTTTTTTCTGAAGGATTAAAAAATGAAGATGGTGAAGATGTCTCCTCTATTGAGATTAAAAAAATACTTGAACAATTGATTTCTGAGGAAAACAAGAAAAAACCATTAACAGACCAGACGCTCTCTGTTTTAATGAAAGAAAAAGGCTATCTCGTTGCCCGAAGAACAATTGCTAAATACAGAGAACAATTGGACATTCCTGTTGCTCGTTTACGGAAAGAACTCTGATTATAATACGTAAAAAATCAACCCTATTTTTAGTGGAATCAGTTGAAATGAAGCGTTACCGCTTACAGGACTGGTAAAAATCGGACTTAACTGATATGCCAGATAAAAATTCCAGGTATTGTAACCAAAACTGAGGTGTGCTGTAGTACCAAAATTTTGGATCTCATCTGTTAAAGGAAAAAATTGTGCCTGTTGCTTAGCTCTTTTTCTATAATGGTATTGTAGGGCAATACCTCCATAAATCCTCCAAAAAGAAAAATCGGTTGCTGTACTGCTTCTCCAACGAAATGACAAAGGCAATTCTAAAGAATGAACAGATAAAAACAGAGGAGATGTAAGCGCCTCATTTAAATCAGAAAAGCCAAAGGTCTTTTCTGTGGAAATAAGATTTGTAGTATAGCGTTCAAATGCCATGCCTAGACCTATTCCAGCTGCAATTTTACCTGTTTTTGTCAAAGGATAATCCCGTACAACTCCCCACTGAAAGTGTCTTGAAATTCCTCTGGGATTAAAGGATTCAAGATTACTATCCAATAAAACGAGGGAAGTACCAAAATAAAATTGATCTTCTCTATAAGTTGCATGATCTAGCTCTTCAAATTCTTGTCCCAAGACAGAAAAACAACAAAAAAAGAAAAACAGAACCTTTTGGATCATAACTAACAGCTATTTATTTAACGTGTTTTAATGAATTACATCCTCTTTTACTAATATGTACTCACATTAAAGTAAAAAAAAAGTGCCTCTATGAGACACTTTTTTTTGAAAACTATTAAAAATTAATTCAAGTTTTGGGTATAATCCCCAACCCTAGTGGTATAGTTAATCTTTAAAGCACTTACTTTGCGAAGTTCTTGTTTGATATCTTGAATCAATCCCATCTTTGTTTCACTATCTACCTTTAAAGCAGTAGTCAGAACGTTCTGAAGTTCTTGACGTTTAGATGCACGTTCGGCAAGAATAAAAGCACCTACTTCATTAACAGAAGCAAACTTGTCATTCAACTGAACTCTTGCACTAGACCCGTATTTATCTTCGTATCGAGAGGATGGTTTTCCTGCGTAAATGTACATTACACGATCTTTCTTATCTAATTTTTGAACCTGGTCGGCTGCAGGGAGCTTGTTAGTTACCATAAGGGTACTGTCGCGCATCACTGTAGCAACCATGAAGAAAAACAACAACATAAAAACGATATCGGGTAAAGATGCGGTTGAAATGGCGGGTAAATCGCCTCCCTTTTTCTTTTTAAATTTTGACATAGTTTTAGGTTTAATTTAGTTTAGCTGATTCAGCTTCAGATAATTTCTGAGGAAACATGGCTTTAACCTGATCTAATTTTGGTTTAAGCTCCTCTGCAACCTCTACCGGTGTTCTAGGATCATCGTATTGCTTTTGAGCTTGTACAAAATTGATTCCCAAACTTGGATACAATCTCTCAAATTCACGATTTCGAAGATCATTGTAAGCGGCAACCAACTCGTTTTGAACGGCAATGTACACTTTGTAAGAAGTTTCACGGTCGTTCTTCAGCGAGATAATGGCCTTATCTGGATTGTCAGAAGATGTTTCATCACGTTCTCCTTGGCAGTAATCACAGGCTTCATCGCCTACACCACCTCCATTATCTAGGAAAGCGATAGCAAGGGAACGCAAGTCCGCAATGTCAGCAAGCTCTTCCTCTACCAAAAGTTGATCGTTTTTACTGACCAATACAGTAAAAATGTTCTTTTGTCTAATAATTGGAGGGTCTACTTGATCTTCCATAGGAGGCAATTTACGGTTCAGCCCGCTGTCTGTCTCAATGGTAGTTGTTACCAAAAAGAAAATCAATAATAGAAAAGCGATATCCGCCATGGATCCCGCGTTTACCTCGGGTGCTGCTCTTTTGGCCATGACTTATCGGTTTAAAATTTTCTTTGCACCAGAAAGAAGCATAGATAAAATAGCTAAGGCAGAAAGAATGTAAAACATTCTCAATCCTGTACCTACCCATCTTGATCCTGCCGCAGAAAGCACTTCGCCGTCTTTCATTGGTGTTTCTACACCTGTGGAAAGCGCATAAGAAATGCCCAGAACCACAAGGAAACAACCGATGAAGATTAATGACTTTTTAAGCTTTTCTCCGCTGGATGCTAGGTTTAACAAAGAGAATAAAACGGTTACCACTACTGTGATGACTAAAATCGCAATGGCTAGAGAAACCAATGGAGAGACCGCGCCAAAATCACCAGCACTAGCTGCCATTTTGATTTCCTCATCTCCTACTCCTATAATTCTAAATAAGAATAAGCCACCTAGTAAACCAAAAACAGCACTGATAATTTTTACAATT
>VMCW01000021.1 GCA_008081175.1 Flavobacteriaceae bacterium | reverse complement strand
AAACTGTAGAAGTCCCGTGGTGAGTTTTGATGAAATCGATGATGCGATCAGGCAATTTGTACTTTTCAGCTAGCGTCACTCCATAATCCACATGATTGATAATCAATGCTGCACTTTCTATAGGTTTTAACTTTTCATGTGGAGAATAATTAGCGGTTTGATTTTCTGAGAAGTAAGAAGGGGCTTTCAATTTTCCAATATCGTGATACAAAGCCCCTACACGAACTAATAATGCATTGGCTCCGATTTCATTTGCTGCAGCTTCTGCAAGGTTTGCCACCTGTAAAGAATGATGAAAGGTGCCTGGTGCTTTATCCGACAACTCTTTTAATAAAGGCGTATTGGTATCAGTGAGTTCCAAAAGCGAAACATCTGAAACCAAACCAAACAAGCGCTCATAAATATAAATCATTGGCTGGACAAACAGCATTAGCAAACCATTGAGCAAAAATAAAAACAAGGGAGTCGGGTTTAACTGAAGTAAGGTTCCTTCCTGTATGCTTGTAAAAGAAATATAACCGATAAAATAGACCAGAACAATCTGACCTACAGAAATAAACAAATTAGCTCGACGGTACAATTGAGCAACAGACTGTATTGTAACAATACCAGCAGTGATCTGTAGAAAAACAAACTCAAAACTATTTGGAACAATAAAACCGATTAGTAAAACAGTGAGCAAATGAGTAAATAACCCCAATCTTGCATCAAAAAAAGCCTTTATGATAAGAGGTAAAATGCAGATAGGAACAGCAAATATTGCATCTGTATTGTAATTTAATGTAAATGTTACAGCAGTCAAAACAATGACAATATTGAAAAAAATAAATGTCAATTTTTTGTTGTTGCTGTAAATTTCAAAACGATAAGTGTGTAAAAAAATTAAGAGCAATGTAAAGGTCAAAACGATTAGGATCGAATAGCCAAAAACAATCCATGAAGAATTTTGACCGTCTTGTTGCAATGTCAACTCCTGCTTTATAGAATACAACTTTTCATATGCCTTATCGTCAACCCTTGCCCCTTTTGTAATGATTAATTCTTCTGCAGCAACAAAACCTCTAGATCGAGAAATATTTTGAAGTGCCTGTTGTTTTTCTAGTTCATAAAAAGCACGATCCAAAGTGACATTCGGCACAATTAAATCAAAAAAAAGATCTTTGTACAAATTCTCATATTCAGTAAAGGAAGTCGTTTCAACTGCTTGACTGATAAAGGAAAATAGTTGTTCCGACCGAAACAGTTCGCTCGCTTTTAACAAAAGTTCTATCTGGCCCTGAATCAAAAAAATTGACTGATCAACATTTAAAACTTCGTTTGGTGCAAGCACTCCATTTACATATATTTCCTGTAAAAGCTGAGATCCAAATTCATACAAACTGTCCAATCGTATGTTATTTTCTTCTGCACCAAACAGTCGCTCAAACTGGACTGGATAGGCCTCAAAAACCTTTTCTTTAATGTTTAAATCTGCACGGAAGTACGGTTTTAATTCTTTTAGAACAGCAGCTTCATCATTATTAAGTTCTGCCTCAGATTTTAATATCGAAAAATCAAAGGGAGCGTAAAAATCTGGATACTGCCAAACCTTCCCTTTTTGAAATTCATACTTAAACTGAACACCAAGGGGAAAAATAGAAAGGATGAATAAAGAACTCGAAAGAAGTAAAAGGGATTTATACAAGACCCTTTGTTGTCGCACCAAGTAATTCCAAATAGATTTCAACAAAAACTTTTAAATCAAAACTACATAAACTTCTACGGATAAACACTATTTTTTGATCAGTTCACGGACTTTGGACTTAAAATCGCTATTTTTGTTTATACTATTTACTACTAATTTTTTTGATAAAAAAATCTTGGAATACGGCATTTGTCATTTGAGTATCGTTCCCATGAGAAGTGAAAATTCTCATCAAAGCGAACTAGTTTCTCAACTTCTTTACGGTGATTGTTTTAAAATAATTTCTCATAAAAAAGACTGGTTTCAAATTACTTCTTTAGCTGATAGTTACAGTGGATGGATAGACAAAAAACAGGCAAAACTTATTCCGGATAAGGAAGCAGTAGCAATTACTCATGAAAAAAGTAGTTTCAGTTCTCAATTGATTCATTATATCGAAGCTAAGGAAGGTCAACTTACCTCTTTGGTGCTAGGAAGTAACGTAGGTGCCTGTGATTGGCTTAGGCATCGTTACGAAGGTCCTTCCAACTCTGGCGTTTTAGAAAAATCAAATTTGATTAAAACAGCATCCCTCTATCTTAACACCCCTTATTTATGGGGAGGTAAAAGTCCACTCGGTATAGATTGTTCTGGACTAACCCAAATGGTCTATCGAATAAATGGTCATGTTCTACCTAGAGATGCCCATCAACAAGCACAACTTGGAGAAACACTAAGCTTCATTGCGGAAAGTGAGGCTGGAGATCTTGCTTTTTTTGACAATGAGGAGGGAAAAATAATCCATGTAGGAATACTTTTAGAAAACCATCATATTCTTCATGCCCACGGTAAAGTTCGTATAGACCGAATAGATCAAACAGGTATTTACAACGAGGAAACCAAGCAGCATTCGCATAAACTCAGAATCATCAAAAAAATGATATAAAAAAACCCTCTGCAAGGAGGGTTTTTAACATTTCAAAACATTCTGTTTATTCTACGATAAGACCTTTCATTTTCATAAAACCTTCATTATTTCCAAGGGTTCCATAGATATTCATCAAAGTCTTTACAGCTTCCTGATTGTTGTTTAGCTCTACAAGCTTTTCAAGAATAGGAACACATTCTTTGTATAGGTTTTCTCGTTCAGTTTTTAATTCATCGTAACGTGCATTGTCCGCTCTAGAAGTTCCCAGACCATTCATTTCATCAACAATAGCACTTTCCCCTTCTAAGATTAAAGAAACAAGGTTGAGATAACCCGATTCAAAATTTGAGTCCAATTCAATTGTTTTTAAATAATATTTTTTTGCTTCATCACGCTCTCCTCTTTGTGCATTTACTACCCCAAGATTAAAATACAGCGTAGCATTATTAGGGTCTTGAGAAATCGCTTCTTTCATCAATACTTCAAAACGATCATTTTCTTTTAACTGAATGTACAAATTCGCTTCTGTCAAGATAAGGTTTAGGTCTTTAGGGTCAGCTTCACGAGCAATTTTAACGGCTTCCATAGCTTTTTCATTATCACCCAACTGCGCGTAAATCAAAGCGATGTTTTTAATGATTTCAGGATATTTTGATTCTGAAGTTTCTTCACGAAAATCCGAATACTCTTTTGTCTTTTTGTAGATGTTGTATTCTGACTCTGAAAATTCGACTTCTTCGCCTGTTTCTACAGTTTTAGCATAGTATCGGGTTGTAATTCCTTCGTATTTAATTTCTTTTAATGCATTGTAATACTCCAAAGCATTTTCGAAATCTGAACCATTGACAGCACTTGAGGCTGCATAATAGAGGTAATCTTTATTTACTTCTGGGTTTATCGTATAGGCCAAATATAATTTTGAAGCGGCATCAGAATAACGTTTTTCTGCATTGTCCTCAATAGCACTATTTACAATATCAGAGGTCAAGGAAGTAATTTGATTGTCGTATTCTAAATCTTTACCCCCAGCAGCAGTAAAAGCCGTATATTTTTGATAAGAAGATTCAAATTCTTTATTCTTCTGATCGATTTTCGCTTCTAAATAGATCTTTTGAAGTGTAACTTTTTCATCTGCTGATTCAAAAAGAGTTGCATTAGCGGTCAAAATATCGGCAGCCCCTTTTACGTCTCCAGATTCAAATAATTTTTCCGCTTTCTTGATCTCTTTTTTTTGTCCAAAAGAAAGAGATATGGACAATAGTAAAACAAGTGTAGTGTATTTTTTCATTTTAAGTAATTTGTTTTTAGTTATTCAATAATGGTGCCATCGTTGACTTCAAGGTCATTAACATCTTCTATGGTATCTTCATCTTTCATCACCTTAGCGACAGCAGCAATAGTGTCCTCACCTTTAAGGTTTATTAGACGAACTCCTTGAGTAGCTCTACCCATAACACGCAGACCACTTACTTCCATGCGAATTGCAATACCAGATTTGTTGATAATCATCAAGTCATCTTGATCTGTCACATTTTTTATGGAAACCAATTCTCCTGTTTTTTCTGTTATCGAAATGGTTTTCACCCCTTTACCTCCTCTGTTGGTGACTCGATAGTCTTCTAAACTTGATCGCTTTCCATAACCATTTTCAGAAACGACAAGCACATTTGCATCCATGTCATTTACTGAGATCATTCCAACAACTTCGTCGTTTTCATCATTGAGTGTAATACCGCGAACTCCAGAAGCTCCCCTACCCATAGGTCTCGTTTTGCTTTCTTCAAACCGAATGGCTTTACCTGATTTAACCGCCAGCATGACATGGCTATTACCAGTTGTTAATTTTGCTTCCAACAACTCATCACCTTCACGTACACTTATCGCATTGATACCATTGGTTCTGGGACGGGAATACTGTTCTAAGGAGGTTTTTTTCACCTGCCCTTTTTTAGTAGCCATGATCACATAATGACTGTTGATATAGTCTTGGTCTTTTAAGTCTTGTGTACAGATAAAAGCTTTGACTTTGTCATCTTGCTCAATATTAATTAAATTCTGAATGGCTCTACCCTTAGCTGTTTTTGATCCTTCTGGAATTTCATAAACACGCATCCAAAAGCATTTCCCTTTTTGGGTAAAAAAGAGCATGTATTGGTGATTAGTACCAACAAAAAGGTCTTGAAGAAAATCTTCATCCCTTGTAGTTGATGCTTTCTGCCCAACACCCCCTCTGTTTTGTGTTTTGTATTCAGCTAGTGGTGTTCTTTTAATATATCCAGCATGTGAAATGGTAATGACTACCTTTTCATCTGGAATCATATCTTCCATGCTGAATTCTCCTCCAGCATATTCTATATTGGAACGGCGCTCATCACCGTATTTATTTTTTATTTCGAGTAGTTCTTCCTTAATAATATCCATTCGTCTATCTTTCTTATCTAAGATATCCTTCAGGTCGGCAATGGTCTTTAAAAGTTCATCATACTCAGATCTCAACTTATCCTGCTCAAGTCCAGTCAGCTGTCTCAATCGCATTTCAACAATTGCCTTAGCTTGAATTTCTGATAGTTCAAATCGCTTGATCAAATTCTCACGAGCAGCATCCGCATTTTGGGAACCACGGATGATCGCTATTACTTCGTCGATATTATCAGAAGCAATGATTAAACCTTCTAAAATGTGGGCACGCTCTTCTGCCTTTCTAAGTTCAAACTGTGTTCTGCGAACGACCACATCATGACGGTGTTCCACAAAATGATGAATCATGTCTTTGAGATTCAACATTTGTGGCTTTCCCTTTACTAGGGCGATATTATTTACACTAAAGGAAGACTGGAGTGAAGTGTATTTGTACAGTTTGTTTAGCACAATATTTGGAACCGCATCCCGCTTCAACACATATACAACACGCATACCGTTTCGATCAGATTCATCTCGAATGGTACTGATGCCCTCAATTTTTTTGTCATTGATCAGGTCTGCCGTTTTGCGAATCATCTCTGCTTTATTGACCTGATAAGGGATTTCGTTCACAATAATACATTCCCTGCCATTAACTTCTTCGATATTGGCTTTCGCACGAATTACAATTCGACCTCTACCTGTTAAAAAAGCCTCTTTAACCCCTTCATAACCATAAATGGTCCCTCCAGTAGGAAAATCAGGTGCCTTGATCGTTTTGATGAGCTCTTCTATGGTTATTTCATTATTATCAATATACTGAATGGTTCCATCTACTACCTCTGTCAGGTTGTGTGGAGGCATGTTGGTAGCCATACCCACTGCAATTCCTGAAGCACCATTGATAAGTAAATTTGGGACTCTTGTAGGAAGCACGGTAGGTTCTTTTAATGTATCATCGAAATTGAGTTGTAAATCAACAGTCTCTTTTTCGATATCTGCCATCAAATCTTCAGAGATTTTTCGCATTCGAGCCTCAGTATACCTCATGGCCGCTGGACTATCACCATCTACAGATCCGAAATTACCTTGGCCATCCACTAAAAGATAACGCAAACTCCACTCCTGAGCCATTCGGACCATAGTATCGTATACAGAACTGTCACCGTGAGGATGGTACTTTCCTAAAACTTCACCTACAATACGGGCTGATTTTTTATAAGCAGTATTGGAACGTATTCCCAATTCATGCATTCCAAAAAGTACTCTTCTGTGCACAGGCTTTAAACCGTCTCTAACGTCAGGTAGAGCTCGTGACACAATGACAGACATTGAATAATCAATGTATGCCGATTTCATTTCATCTTCAATCTTTATAGGAATCAGCTTGTCGCCTTCGTTCATATCAGTAAATTATAATGAGCTAAAATAAGGAATCATCAAGCAATTTTTGATATTTAAGGCCTAATAATCATCAAAATTATTAACAGTTTTTTCTACTGTTTTGGTGGTAAATATTTGCATACCTTTTTTTGAAATCACAATATTTTTTTGTCTATTAGCTAAGGATAACAAACTTTGGTCTGTTATTTGTGAAACAAGGACAAAAACACGAAGCTATGGATGATAATTTTTCACCGCGCGTCAAAGATGTAATTGCTTTCAGTAAAGAAGAAGCCTTGAGATTGGGACATAACTTTATTGGGACAGAGCATTTGATGTTGGGAATTTTAAGAGATGGAGGAGGAAAAGCTATTGCAATATTAAATGCAATTGAAGTAAACCTTGAGGAATTGAGACGTAAAGTAGAAATACTCAACCCAGCAGCCATAGACGACATTCAATCACTGAAAGACAAAAAAAATCTGCACCTCACTAGACAAGCTGAGCGGGCATTGAAAACAACCTTTCTTGAAGCAAAATTGTTTCAAAGTGAGCTGATCAATACTGTACATTTACTTTTGTGTATCCTTAGAAATGAAAACGATCCAACTACAAAATTGCTCACCCAGCTCAATGTAGATTATGATATCGTCAAAGAACAATTCAAACTGATGATTGCAAACGATTCTGATACCTATGAAGAATTGCCATCAGCTTCCTCTTTTCCAGAAGAAAAAGACAACGAAGGGGAAGGAAAAGAAAATCCTTTTATCCCTACTTCAGAAACAAAATCTTCTAAAAAATCTAAAACCCCTGTTTTAGATAACTTCGGTAGAGACATCACTGCTCTAGCTGAACAAGAAAAACTAGATCCTGTAGTAGGTAGAGAAAAAGAAATTGAACGCGTTTCTCAGATACTGAGTAGACGAAAGAAAAACAACCCGCTACTCATTGGAGAACCAGGAGTTGGTAAATCTGCAATTGCAGAAGGTCTTGCTTTGCGAATCATTCAGAAAAAAGTATCTCGTGTGCTTTACAATAAAAGAGTGGTCAGCCTGGATTTAGCAAGTTTAGTTGCCGGCACTAAATACCGTGGCCAATTTGAAGAGCGAATGAAAGCCTTAATGAATGAGCTAGAGAAAAACGATGACATCATTCTCTTTATCGATGAAATTCATACCATAGTGGGTGCAGGGGGTGCTACCGGTAGTCTGGATGCATCCAACATGTTTAAACCAGCACTAGCTCGAGGAGAAATTCAATGTATAGGGGCTACTACTCTAGATGAATACAGACAAAATATCGAGAAAGACGGTGCTTTGGAACGAAGATTCCAAAAAGTACTAGTGGAACAAACCAGCACTGAAGAAACCTTCGAAATCTTAAAAAACATAAAAGAACGTTATGAAAATCACCATAACGTCAATTATACAGAAGAGGCTTTAAAAGCCTGTGTTCAGCTTACAGATCGGTATATTTCTGATCGCTTTTTACCAGATAAAGCTATCGATGCATTGGACGAATCAGGTTCACGAGTACACATCAATAACATGAGTGTACCTCAAGAAATAGTAGATTTGGAAACTCAACTTGACGAGGTCAGAGAACAAAAGAATTCTGTGGTCAAAAAGCAAAAATATGAAGAAGCCGCTAAGCTTAGAGATGATGAAAAAAGAGTAGAACGTCTTCTTTTGGAAGCTCAGGAAAAATGGCAAGAGGAATCCAAACAAAACCGAGTTACAGTAACAGAAAACGACATAGCTGACGTGGTATCGATGATGACCAACGTACCTGTTACTAAAATTGTCAAATCCGAAAAAAATAAACTCTCTAAACTGGCTGAACTCATTTCAGCGAAATTAATCGGTCAAGACGATGCAGTTGAAAAAGTGGTAAAAGCGATTCAGCGTAATCGTGCCGGACTCAAAGCTCCTGATAAACCCATAGGCTCATTTATTTTTCTTGGACAAACGGGAGTAGGTAAAACACAGTTAGCTAAAATACTAGCTTCTGAAATCTTTGACAGCGAAGAAAACCTCATTCGAATAGACATGAGCGAATACATGGAGAAATTTGCAATCTCCAGATTAATTGGCTCTCCTCCAGGTTATGTAGGATATGAAGAAGGAGGACAATTGACAGAAAAAGTACGTACAAGGCCCTATTCTGTAATCCTTTTAGACGAGGTTGAAAAGGCACATCCAGACATTTTTAATATGATGTTACAAGTGCTTGACGATGGTTTTTTGACAGACAGTTTAGGAAGAAAAATCAACTTTCAAAATACCATAATCATCATGACTTCTAATATTGGAGCCAGACAAGTGAAAGATTTTGGTAGAGGGCTTGGATTTGAAACAGCCTCTCAGAAAGCTCAATCCAGTGAAATTGAAAAAGGAGTAATAGAAAAAGAACTAAAAAAGACCTTTTCTCCTGAGTTTTTAAATCGTATCGATGATATAATAGTCTTTAATTCACTTGAGAAAAAGGATATTCGAAAAATCGTCGACATTGAACTCGTAAAACTAATACATCGGATTGAAGAGTTGGGATATGCGATTGAAATCTCAGACAAGGCAAAAGATTTCATTGCAGAAAAAGGCTTTGATAGTAAGTATGGTGCTCGACCCCTAAACAGAGCAATCCAAAAACACATCGAAGATCTCATAGCAGAAAATGTAGTTAACAACTCTATTAAAGAAGGGGATCGCCTACTTTTGGATCACACCAATGAGGAAGATGCACTTAGTCTAAGAGTAAACGAAAATATTCAGGCGAGTTAAGCTTTTAGCACTATATTTTATTGCTATTGCTAATTTTTCAACTGCTTTTTTTGTCGAAATTGCTTCCTTCCCACTATTTAGTCTTATTTTTGCGCCTGTTTAAATACTCAGCTGAAATGTCTAAAAACAGCTGATTAGTGCACGTTATGAAAGTTTTAAAATTTGGAGGTACTTCTGTAGCAAGTCCTGTAAGCATAACACATGTTATCGATATAATCAAGCAGACGAGTGACCGTCAGTGTGTTGTTGTTTCCGCCCTTGGTGGAATAACAAATCTTTTGATTGAAATGGCAGAACTTTCCAGTTCAGGAAAATCCAACTTCAAGAGTCATCTCAAAACAATTGAAACAAGACATTTGAGCTTGATTGAGTATTTTATCCCTGTAACACAGCAAAGTGCCAGTATTAGCTACTTAAAATCACAGCTCAACGAATTAGAAGAAATCCTTGAATCTTTGTTTACCCTTAAAGAGCTAACAGAAAAAAGTTTAGCAAAGATTTCTAGCTATGGAGAGGTTTTATCCAGTGCAATTATTGCAAAAATTTTTCAGCATCATGGCTTATCCGTAGAATTAAAAGATTCAAGGGAGCTACTCTTCACCAAAAACATCAATGAACGCGAAGTAGTTGACCATGAATTGAGTAGAGAGAAAACCTTAGCTTTTTTAGAAGCAAGCAAATCTTCAATTCTTTTGGTTCCAGGTTTTATAGCTACGGATCATGAAGGCAATACTACTACCTTAGGGAGAGGTGGCTCAGATTACACTGCAGCTTTAATTGCTAACTACACAGAAGCCACTATTCTTGAAATTTGGACAGATGTGAGTGGCATGTATACTGCCAATCCAAAACTTGTTCAACAAGCCCTTCCTATAGCCAAACTTTCTTACAGGGAAGCTATGGAACTTTCCCATTTTGGGGCAAAGGTGATTTACCCTCCCACTCTCCAGCCTTTAATTGAGAAAGAAATCCCTGTGATTGTAAAAAACACCTTTGATGCAAAAGCAGAAGGTACACTTATTGACAGTAAAGGTATTGCCAACGGAGAGGCTCCTATTGTTAAAGGGGTTAGCCATATTGAAGATGTTGCACTGCTTAGTTTAGAGGGAAGTGGAATGATCGGTATCCCAGGATTTTCTAAACGCTTGTTTGAATGTTTATCACTCAAACAGATCAATGTAATTATGATTACTCAGGCTTCATCGGAACACTCCATATGCATTGGAGTTCGTTCTGAAGATGCTATCATTGCTAAAAAAGCAATTGATGAACATTTCGCTTTTGAAATCAGCTTAAATAAAGTTGCTCCAATAAAAGTAGAAACTAATATGACCAACATCGCTGTAGTTGGAGATCATATGAAGGACCATCAAGGCATAAGCGGTAGACTCTTCAGTAGCCTAGGAGCCAACAACATCAATATAAGAGCAATTGCACAAGGAGCTTCAGAACGTAACATTTCTTTAGTGATCGATAAGAAAAATACCCAGAAAGCACTTAATACTATCCATGAAAGTTTTTTTGAAGAACAAATCAAAGAGCTTAATTTATTTATCACAGGTGTGGGTAATGTAGGGAGTAAACTTTTAGAACAAATACATGGACAACAACAGTACCTTCTTGATAACCTAAGACTAAAAATTAGAGTTGTAGCCCTTTCAAATTCAAGAAAAATGATCTTGACAGAGGGTCCGATTGACCTTAATAATTGGCGAAAGCAACTTGATTCAAGTGAAACAACTGCAAACAGAGATCTCTTTTTTGAACATGTAAAAAAGCTAAATCTTCGCAATAGTATCTTTGTCGATAATACCGCTAATGAAACTATAGCAAACGAATATGGAAAGTATTTAGCCCATAATATTGGGGTAGTTACCTGCAATAAAATAGCCTGTGCAAGTTCCCTGTCAAACTACCAAGACCTAAAAAAAACAGCACGTCGTTTTGGAACTCCCTTTTTATTTGAAACGAATGTAGGTGCGGGACTTCCAGTTATTGACACCTTAAATAACCTGATTGCCTCTGGAGATGAAATTCACAAAATACAAGCCATTCTCTCAGGGAGTCTGAATTTCGTTTTTAATAATTTCAACACAGCAACAACCTTCAAGGATATTGTACAACAAGCTCAGCAGCAAGGCTTTACAGAACCAGATCCAAAAATTGATCTGAGTGGTGTTGACGTAGCTCGAAAAATTCTTATTCTAGCAAGAGAAAGTGGGTATAATTTGGAATTGAATGCTATAAAAAATAGTAGTTTCCTTCCAGATGAAGTTTTGTATACACAAACAATTGATTCATTTTACGAAGCTCTTGAGAAAAACGAGGATCATTTTCAATCCCTTTTAAAAAGTGCTGACAAAAAAAATGCGCGATTGAAATACGTTGCCCAATTAGAAAACGGAATAGCTTCAGTTGGACTCAAAGAGATTCCAGCAAATCACGATTTTTACAACCTGGAAGGTAGCGATAACATAATCTTATTTTATACCACGCGCTATAAAGACCAGCCACTTATAGTAAAAGGTGCTGGAGCAGGTGCTGATGTAACTGCTGGAGGCATCTTCGGAGACATCATAAGGATAGGAAAACAAAAATAATGGATCAGGTAAAGATTTTTTCTCCAGCAAGCGTAGCAAACGTATCATGTGGTTTTGATGTTTTGGGATTCTGTTTGGACAGTATCGGAGATATTATGGTGGTTCATAAAACAGCAACACCAGGAGTCGTAATTGGATCGGTAACAGGAGAAGATGTACCTATAGATCCTAATAAAAATGTTGCTAGTATTGCTGTTAAAGCCCTCTTGGAGGAACACAAAACAGACTTCGGCTTTCGTATAGATATTGACAAAAAAATTAAACCTGGAAGTGGAATTGGAAGCAGTGCTTCGAGTGCAGCGGGTGCCGTATTTGCAGTAAATGAATTACTCGGTAGGCCCTACTCTAGAAGAGAGTTGGTACGATTCGCTCTTGCCGGAGAAGCAATGGCTAGTGGTGCTGCCCATGCAGACAATCTAGCACCTGTCCTGTTAGGAGGATTTACTTTGGTAAGAAGCAATGCCTCTTTGGACATTGTTAAACTTCCTTGTCCTTCAGAACTTGTCGCTACGATAATACATCCTAAAATTGAATTAAAAACAATTCATTCCAGAGCCATTCTAAAAAAAGAAATTTCTCTTAAAAGTGCTGTGGAACAGTGGGGAAATCTAGGTGCTTTTGTAAGTAGCCTTTACACAAGCGACTATGAATTGCTCTCCAGGAGCATGAAGGATAAAGTCATAGAACCCTTGAGAGCCATGTTGATCCCCAAATTTGATGAAATGAAAGAAGCTGCTTTACAAACAGGAGCACTGGGTAGCGGCATATCAGGCTCTGGTCCCTCTGTTTTTGCATTATCAAAAGGAGCCGCTACAGCTAATAAAGTTGGTGAAGCAATGAAAAAAATATACGACTCTATTGGCTTAGATCACGATATTCATATTTCTCCAATCAATGAAACAGGCATAAAGATTTTATAACCCAATGGAATATTACAGTTTAAATCACAACGCCAAAGAGGTTTCCTTCCTCAAAGCTGTAAGAAATGGACTAGCTCCAGACAGGGGTCTTTATTTTCCAAAGGAAATTCCTCGTTTAGAATCTAACTTTTTCACAAAGCTACATCAGTATTCTAATCATGAAATCGCTTTACAAGTAATTCGCCCCTATATTGGAAATGATATTCCTACAAAAGAACTAGAGAAAATCATTGAAGCGACACTAAGTTTTGATTTTCCCTTGATTGAAATCACCAACAACATCGCAACACTAGAATTGTTCCACGGGCCAACTCTAGCTTTTAAAGACGTAGGCGCACGATTTATGGCACGTTGCTTATCGTATGCTAATAAGACTCAAAAAAATGAAGCATTGACCGTGTTAGTTGCTACTTCTGGTGATACAGGAGGAGCAGTAGCAGATGGATTCTTCAAGGTCAAAGGAATCAAAGTAGTTATACTGTATCCAAAAGGAAAGGTTAGTGAGCTTCAAGAAAAACAACTCACTACCCTGGGAGAGAATGTCACTGCCTTAGAAGTAGATGGAACTTTTGACGATTGTCAAGACATGGTAAAATCTGCTTTTATCGATGTCGAACTATTCTCTAAAGTGGCTTTAACTTCAGCAAACTCCATAAATGTTGCGCGATGGTTGCCACAAATGTTTTACTATTTTTTTGCCTACAAAAACAGACCTAATCCAAATAAAAAACTGGTGGTTTCCGTACCCAGTGGAAATTTTGGAAATATTTGTGCAGGTCTCTTAGCTCAAAAAATGGGACTACCTATAGATCATTTTATTGCAAGCACAAACATCAATGATACGGTACCAAACTATTTGGAATCTGGTAATTATACCCCAAAAAAATCAATGCAAACCTTATCCAACGCAATGGATGTTGGTGACCCCAGTAATTTTATCCGAATTCAAAAAATCTTTAATAACGATTTTTTTAAATTAAAAAGAATGCTGAGTGGTTACAGTTACACCGACAAAGAAACATTAAAAGCATTAAAAGAAATTTACTCACTTAATAATTACATTGCTGATCCTCATGGAGCCGTGGGATATCTCGGATTAAAAGAATTTATTGAAACTCAGGAAGTACCTGATGACTATCAAGGTATTTTTCTAGAAACGGCACATCCTATCAAATTTTCAGATGCTGTTGAATCCACTTTAAAGACAAAGATCACCCTCCCCAACCCTATAAAGGATCTCCTTAATCGAAATAAAACAAGCCTACCTATAAGTAATTACGAAGATTTAAAAGAGTTTCTAATTAAAAACTAATCTGTTATCAATGGAGGAAGAGTAAAGGCGTCTAGAGCACTTTTCTCCTTCATTAAAGCTTCAATTTCATCCCAAGCCCTCGGAGCATCTTCAGAAAGATTTACAGGTCCCTTTTCAGTGATCAATATATCATCTTCTATACGAATACCAATATTCCACCATTTAGGATCACAAGGACTGTCCTTTGGAATATAAATTCCAGGCTCTACCGTAATAATCATTTGTGGCTGTAAATTTTGATACAACCCCGGGTCATGTACATCCAAACCAATATGATGAGCAACACCATGAGGCAAATATCTTCTGTATTCTTCTGGAGCAGCAATTATTCCTAACTCCATCAACCCTTCTTGAACTACTTTATTGCATGCAGCAGCAATAGCACTAAAACTCGCACCCACTTGAGCTGCTTTAATCCCAGCTGTTTGAGAATCATAAACAATCTGATAAAGCGCTCTTTGTTCTGGACTAAAGGTTCCTGATACAGGAATCGTTCGGGTTACATCTGCGGTATAACCATTGTATTCAGCACCTAAATCCATTAAAATTAATTGATCTTTTAGATCTGTTTTATCATTTGTAATATAATGCAATACACAGGCATTGTCTCCTGCTCCTACAATTGAAGGATAACCTTCATGAGCAGCGCCGTACTTCTTATAAACCAATTGATGTATTCCCTGTACTTCTCTTTCTGTCATATTGGGCTTGATGGCTTTCATTACTTCCCTTTGACCTTGAGCAGAAATTTGAATTGCTTTTTTCAATAATTGAACTTCCTCTGGGGTTTTTATTTCCCTTAATTCAGCCATATATGTTCCAAGTTGATCAATGTTAAAATTATAGTCTTTTAATAGAAAAGCACTCCTTGTCTTCAGATCTGTTAAAACAGTCTCATCTTCTGCCTTTGACATAAAATCTTGTATTACAGGATCCTCCATTAAAGTAGCATCAGATTGAGCGTAGTAATTGATCATTCGCTGAATACTTGGAACCTCTTCGGGTTTGGCCTGTCGGATACGTTGATACAAGCGATAACGCTTTGCATCGAAGTTTTCAGGAAAATGAATCGCCTGTTTAAATTGTTTTTGCAAATCAAAAAGATCACTTGGATCTGAAGTATCGCGAACATCATTTTTAAAATCAAACATAAAAACGGTGTCAAATTGATCAAATCCATGCGGCTCATTTATAAAATTTTGTTTTAAATCAACCCGATCAAAACCCATTTTTTGAGCTCCCTCTAAACCCAAACGCTTACCATTCCACATTTCATTTCTCGCATCGCGTTCCCGAAC
>VMCW01000208.1 GCA_008081175.1 Flavobacteriaceae bacterium | reverse complement strand
GGAACTTCTGCAAACTTCCCATTTGGGTATCCTATTGCAGCGACGCTTAACTTAGACACTCAATCGTTCATTAAAAACGGAAACTATGTAATCTCAAATACTTCTGGTTCTGTATTGGGTAACCCCAGCTTAAAACCAGAGCGTATCGACGAGATTGAAGTGGGTGTTGAAGGTCGTTTTTTCAACAACAGAGTAAGCTTGGACCTTTCTTTATATAACAAAAAGACGAATGACTTGATCATCAACAGACCTCTTGACCCTTCTACGGGTTATACTTCAACGCAAACCAACATTGGTTTAATTGAAAACAAAGGAGTTGAAGTTGATCTTTCTATGGACTGGTTCCAGAGCATGGACGGATTTAACTGGACAACCGCTTTAAACTGGTCTACCAACGATGCAATTGTTGTTGACTTAGGTGAAGATACAGATCGCATTGTTTATGCAGGATTTGGTACTTTAGGTAATGCTGCTATTCCAGGAGAATCTCTAGGTTCAATCATAGGTTCTTCAAACACACGTTATGGAGGAAGCATCGAGAATTCACGCTGGGTAGGCGGTGGTGATCCTGTGGTAAACAACCAAGGTAGCTACGATATTACTTTTGACCCTTCAATTATTGGTGACGCAAACCCAGACTGGATTGCGAACATTAGTAATACGATTTCCTATAAAGGATTGAGCTTTAACTTCCTTTTCAACTACCAACAAGGTGGAGATATCTTTACCTATACAGTAGCTACGCTATTAGGAAGAGGGTTATCAACAGATACTTTAGATCGTGAGTTGAGCTTTATTTTACCAGGTGTAAATTCAAGTGGACAACCCAACACTAAAATGATTAATAACTCAACATATTACTTCAGTAACGTTCTTTACGGTTCTGACGAAATGTTAGTATATGATGCAAGCCACTGGAGATTGGGAGAAGTTTCTCTTTCTTACAGTTTGCCTAAAAGCTTAATTGAAAACACACCTTTTGGTAGTATTTCACTTACAGCTTCTGGATTTAACTTAGCATACAATGCTTGGAATACTCCTGATGGAACAAACTTTGATCCAAACATTGCAGGGGTAGGTATCGGAAATGGTAGAGGATTTGACTTCCTTAACGGACCAAGTGCTAAGAGATATGGTGGAAGTATCAAGCTTACATTCTAAAATTTAAATTAAGAAAACATGAAATATACTAATTACATCTTAGGACTTTGTTTAAGTGCTATGTTGGTGTTGACTTCTTGTGAGACTCTAGAACTAGACCTTACAGACAACCCTAACGCACTAAGTCCAAGTCAGGCAGATCCGACGTTCTTCTTGAACTCGATTCAAATAGACTTTGCCTTTTTTGTGAACAGCATGGGAGACCGTGGTGGTGAGCTTACAAGGATCAACTACATGAGTGGTAGAAACTACGAAAATGTATATAGCCCTGACAGCTGGAACGGAATTTGGTCTTCTGCCTACAGAGGTATGCTTGAAGACATCCGTTTGATGAATCAACTTGCAGAAGAAGCTGGTCTATCCTATGCTAAAGGTATGGGTAAAGTATTCCAAGCTTACATCTACCTTACATTGGTAGACTATTTTGGAGACATTCCTTTCTCTGAAGCACTTCAAGGTTCTGAAGGAATATTAAATCCAATTGCAGACGGTGGACAAAGCGTTTACAGTGCTGCTATTGCAACTTTAGACAGCGCTATTGCAGATTTCAATGCTGGAGGACCAATTCCTTCAAATGATTTCTTCTACGGTGGAAAAGCGGATAAGTGGATCAAAGCGGCAAACAGTATCAAGAAAAAGGCACTTCTTAACTTAGGTGACTTTGGCGGATACAATGCTATCTCAAACTACATCAGTGAGCCTGGTGATGACTTCCAGTTTCAGTGGGGTACAAGCCCAGCTACACCAGATACACGTCACCCTCTTTACAGAGGAAACTATACACCTACTGGTGGTGGAGAGTACATGTCAAACTGGTTGATGTTTAACATGATCAATGGACACGCTGGAAATACAGATCCTAGAATCAACTATTACTTCTACAGACAGGTGTCTGAAACTCCTGGTTTCGATGGTCCTGCAAATGAAGAAGTACTAGAATGTGGATTACCTGGATACTACGTACCACCACAACTACGTGGAGACGATACGCCTTTCTGTGCTCCTACCAATGCTGCTAGCAAACCTGCTGGTGGGTACTGGGGTAGAGATCACGGAAACGATAACGGTATCCCACCAGATGGGTTTACTCGTACGCTAAGAGGTGTATATCCTGCAGGAGGAGTTTACGACGACAGAAGCTTTAGTGGACAAGTTGCTGGTGCAGGAGAAGGAGGAGCAGGAATAACACCTGTGATGCTTTCCTCTTGGATGCACTACATGAATGCTGAGGTTGCCTTAAACACTGGAGGAGATCCAACAAGTGAGACTTTAAAAGCACTAGAACAAGCATTAAATAAGACAGACGACTTAGGTGGTCCTGCTCTTAGTAGTGATGACGTGGCTGCCTATGTTGCGGCTTTTACATCAGACTGGAATGCTGCAGGTTCATTAGCGGATAAGCTAGATATGTGGGCTACTGAGTATTTTATCTCAATGGCTGGAAACGGTATCGACGCTTACAACTCCTACAGAAGAAATGGATATCCCAGAACACTTCAACCTAATGTTGAACCTGATCCAGGACAATTCCCACTGTCGCAGTTTTATCCTGCTAACTACGTAAACACGAACAAGAATGCATCTCAAAGATCTTCTAAATCTGAACGTGTTTTCTGGAATACTAACGGACCCTCTAACCTTAAATAATAGAAACAATGAAGAAAATTATATATCTATTAAGTTTCGTTACAGTATTTCTTTCTTGTACAGAAGGTGATAAAACCATTGATTTTGTATATGATAATATTCAAAAAGGTGCTGTAATTAGAACCATAAGCTCTAGTGGGGAATACAACTTTTACGATCCTGCAAACTCGATTTTTTCTGCTACTATCGAAGAACACGATGCAGAAAATGGAGGCCTAATGCAAAACATAGAAGTATATGTATCTCTTAACGGAGGATCTGAAGCTTTATTGAAAACGCTTCAGCCTGGAGAATTTACTACTGGTCCAACAGGACTTCCAAGAACTGATCTTAAGGTTTCTCTAGCGGAATCTGCAAATGCTCTTGGACTTTCTTCTTCAGATTATACGGGAGGTGACGCTATCAACATCCGTTTACAATTAAACTTGACAGATGGACGTAGCTTTAGCTCTGGTGATGTAACTGGATCTATGACAGGTTCTTACTTTGCTTCACCCTTTGCATATAATATGGTAATCAAATGTATTCCTTTAAGTGCAGTACCTGGTATTTATACATTTACCATGTCTGATTCTTATGGTGACGGATGGCAAGGAAGTCATATCAAAGTTACTGTAGATGGAACTACTACATATTACGGTATTCCTAGCCCTTACGGGAGTGACGTTGACAGAAATGCGCTTTTAGAGCCATTTACTGGAAATGAATCAGGAGGAACTGCTCAACTTATCATCCCAGAAGGGGCGTCAAGCATGAGCTTTGCATGGAATAGTGGTGACTGGCCATCAGAGTGTAGTTATACAATTACTTACACTAAATTAGATGGTACTGGAGAACAAACAGCCTTTAGTGAAGGTAGTGTTTCCCCAGGAACAAAAGTGTTGAGTATTTGTCAATAAGACTCATATTTAATCTTAAAAAGGGGGCTGTTGCCCCCTTTTTTTTTGATAATACTTTTAGAAATTCGAGAGAAGAAAAACAATTTGGATTACTTTTAAGAAATGGAAACAGTTACCATATTTGGAATTCGAGCCATACTGGAAGCATTGCAAGCAGAAAAGCCTATTGATAAAGTTTGGTTGTTAAAAGGTGTACAAAGTAAACTCTACGATCAATTACTTCACAAGCTACGATCTGAGAACATCTCATTTAGCTTTGTTCCTCAAGAACGACTGGAACGATTCTCTTCAAAAAACCACCAGGGGGCTGTAGCTCGAATAGCTGCTTTACAAACACGTGAAATGGAACCTCTTATTGAAGAAGTGTTGGAGCATAAAAAAAATCCATTATTTGTGCTTTTAGACGGTATCACTGATACAAGAAACTTCGGTGCTATACTGCGCTCTGCAGCGGCTGTAGGTGTAGATGCAGTATTTATATCTAGCAGTGGTAGTGCCCCACTAAACGGTGACGTAGTCAAAACCTCTGCAGGAGGAGCATTTAAAGTTCCTATCGCTAAAACACAACATCTCAAAGATGTGGTGTACTTATTAAAAGCGCATGACATTCCTACCCTAGCACTATCTGAAAAAGCGGAGGAAACCCTTTATAGTAAAGACCTAAAAGGTCCTTTAGCAGTAGTTTTTGGAGCTGAAGATACTGGTATTTCAAATGGACTTTTGAAAATTTTAGATGACAGTGCTAAACTACCCATGCAAAACGAAATGGATTCTCTCAACGTTTCTGTAGCTTGTGGTGTACTTTTTTACGAAATTATAAGACAACGGTCGTAGACTAAAAAAGGAGTATATTTAGTCTATGAACACTCCTTTAGCTGAACGCATGCGACCCAAAAGACTTGCCGATTATTTCGGTCAAGAGCATCTTGTTGGGCCAAAAGGAAGTTTAACCCAAATGATTAAAAATGGTGTGTTTCCCTCCCTGATTTTTTGGGGACCTCCTGGAACAGGAAAAACAACACTGGCACAACTTCTTGCACTCGAAAAAGAACGTAGCTTTTATCATCTCTCTGCTATTAATGCGGGTGTAAAAGAAATCCGTGATATCATTCAAAAAGCAGAACAAACAGGAGGGTTGTTTGGTAACAAAAACCCAATACTTTTTATTGATGAAATTCACCGTTTCAGTAAGTCACAACAGGATTCCTTACTCAATGCAGTAGAAAAAGGAATCATCACCCTCATTGGTGCCACAACGGAAAACCCAAGTTTTGAAGTCATTAATGCCCTACTCTCTAGGTGCCAAGTTTATATTTTAAATCCACTAACAAAAGAAGAGTTAAATAAAATTCTTACTCAAGCCTTACAAGAAGATAGTGTTTTAAAAAAACGCAACATTATAGTCAATGAAACGGAGGCCTTGGTTGAAATGGCAGGAGGTGATGCTAGAAAATTACTATCGTTACTAGAGCTTGTAGTACAATCTCAAAACGAGAACTCCTTTAAGTTGACCAACGCATTGGTTTTTGAAACCATACAAAATACTACTGTCCATTTTGATAAAAAAGGGGAGTTCCACTACGATATAGTATCTGCCTTTATAAAATCAATACGGGGTAGCGATCCCAATGCAGCAGTTTATTGGTTAGCACGAATGATTGAAGCAGGAGAGGACATCAAGTTTATTGCACGACGTCTTTTAATACTCGCTGCGGAAGATATAGGAATAGCAAATCCAACAGCCCTTGTACTTGCAAACAGTACCTTTCAAGCCGTAGCAACAGTAGGATATCCAGAAGGGAGAATCTTACTCAGTGAATGCACCTTGTATTTAGCTACCTCACCCAAAAGCAACAGTGCCTATAAAGCCATAAACCTAGCACAAGAAAAAGTTAAAAATACGGGAAACCTACAGGTACCCCTTCCCTTGAGAAATGCCCCTACAAAATTGATGAAAGAATTGGGCTATGGAGAGGGATATCAATACGCGCATGATTATGAGAATCATTTTGCTAATCAAGAATTCTTGCCAAATGAACTCAAAGAATTTGTTTTTTACGAGCCCGGTTCAAATTCAAAAGAAGAACAGATCAGATCTTTTCTAAAATCCCGTTGGAAAGACAAATACAATTATTAATTAATGTTTTTTCCAAAAGAAGGGAGTAAACAAAATCAGAACCGTAAACAATTCCAATCTACCCAAAAGCATTAAAAAACTTGCCCAAAGTTGAGCCATATCAGGCAGTGCAGCATAGGTGTGACTTGGACCATAAGCCCCTAGCGCTGGTCCCACGTTGCCCAAAGTAGAAGCCGCCAAGCCTACTGAGGATTCAAAATTCATTCCAAAACTACTGAATCCCAATGCCCCAACAATAAAGCTTAACATATAAAGAATAAAAAAACCAAGTATGTTATAAGAAATAGCATCACTCACTGTCTTTTCGTTGTATCGAGCTTGGATGATAGCATTTGGATGTAAGGCGCGTTTAAACTCTAAAAATCCACTTTTGATCATCAGCATATGTCTTACAACCTTTACCCCACCAGCTGTAGAACCAGAAGAGCCCCCTAGAAACATCAGACCAAAAAACACAACAGTTATGAAAGGGGTCCATTGTGTAAAATCTGTGGTAACAAAACCCGTAGTAGTAACAACAGAAACAACTTGAAATAAGACTGCTCTTAGAGAAAATTCAAACTCTTTCAATGAAGCTGCTCTGGCTGACTGCTCACTAAAGAAAAGCATCCCTACAACCAAAACCGTGAAAAAAAGAAGGAACTTAACATACAAGTTAAACTCGTCGTCTTTAAATATTTTTTGAAATTTTCTGGTAAAAGCAAAATAACTCAAAACAAAATTGGTCCCCGCCAAAAACATAAACAGCAAAATAATGTATTGAATTAAGGGCTGGTCATTCCAAAAAGCTACACTTTCATTTTTTGTGGAAAACCCACCGGTAGACATGGTACTCATCGCGTGGTTTAAAGCGTCAAAAAAAGACATACCCGCAAAATAAAGCATCAAAGTTTCTACTACTGTATAGGCAACATAAATCAACCATAAGCGTTTAGCAGTATCTGTAATTCTAGGATGTAGTTTGTCTCCAGCAGGGCCAGGCGCTTCAGCGGAAAACAACTGAATACCTCCTATACCTAAAAAAGGC
Organism: Flavobacteriaceae bacterium; assembly: GCA_008081175.1. GTDB lineage: Bacteria > Bacteroidota > Bacteroidia > Flavobacteriales > Flavobacteriaceae > MS024-2A. The sequence continues at coordinate 8,594 of VMCW01000208.1, read as the reverse complement.
AGAATCGCTATTGCCAGAACAATGATACCCATCCCACCTATCCAGTGTGTAGTACTTCTCCAGAAAAGAATCCCTTTTGGAACTACTTCAAGATCTTGCAGTATAGTTGCTCCTGTAGTTGTATAACCAGACATGGTTTCAAAAAAACTGGAAGAAAAGTCGGTTATGGTTCCAGAAAAGAGATAAGGTGCTGTACCCGATAGTGCCATTAGTATCCAACCCAAACTGACGATTAAATATCCTTCTCGCTTTTGAATTTGTTTATTGTATTGTCTTCCGGATAGCATCAGCAATGCACCAAAGGACAATACAACAAAAGAAGATAGCGTGAGTTCAAAAGTTATTCCGTCTTTGTAAATAAAGCTGATCAATGAAGCGAGCAACATAAAGCCTCCATTGAAAAGCAACAAGACACCCATTAAAAAAACAACGATTTTGTAATTGAATGAATGTATGTTCATTTTACAAAAATAATCGCTCAATTCGTTTGATGGACCTTGGTAAACAACCCACCACTATACGATCTCCAGGAAGTATGGTGTAATCTCCTAAAGCTATGATTCCCTCACCTTCTTTAATCACTCCTCCGATAATGGCTGTTCGTGGAAAATCGATGTCTTTTATCTTGTAATTTGCCACTTCAGAATTTGCGTTTACTACAAATTCTAAGATTTCTACATTTAGGGTATTGAGTGTAGTCATGTCTACCACTTCTCCCCTACGCACATATCTAAAAATAGTGTTTGCTGTAAGGAGTTTTTTATTAATCAATGAGTCGATACCAATAGAATGAGAGAGCTGGAAATAATCCATATTCTCAACTAAGGCGATGGTTTTATTCACTTTCTTGGTATGTGCCATCAAGCAACTCATGATATTGGTTTCTGAGTTTTCAGTAACAGAGATAAAGGCATCCATAGAGGAGAGGTTCTCCTCGTCCAGTAATTCTGCATTTCTTCCATCGCCGTGAATTACAAGTGCATTGGGCAATTGATCTGCAATTTCAAATGCTTTTTTCTTGTCTTTTTCAACAAGAGTAACGTGAAACTTTTTTTTGCACAACTCACGGGCTGTATTGAATCCTATTCTTCCTCCCCCTAAAATCATTACATTTTTTACGGAAGCCTTAGTTTTTCCCGTTAGTTTGTAGAGTTCCTCTACTCCTTCTTTAAGAGTGATAAAGAAAACGGTATCTCCTTCTTCAAAACATGTGTCTCCTCGTGGAATCAAAGTCATTTGAGTTCCTTTTCTTTGGATGGCTATAGGCATAAAGTGCACGTCTGGAAAGATAGAGGCTGCTTCTTTCACCGTTTTTCCCACAAAAGGTACCTCTTTTTCCAAGCGTGTTCCAATAAGGGTTAACGCACCTCCTTCAAATTCATAACTGTTTGAAAAGGCAGATTGATCCAAAAGTTGTTGAATTTCTTCTGCTGCCAACTCTTCTGGTGAGATGAGTTCATCTACTCCAATATTTTGAAAACTAATGGAGTCCTGAGCATTGATAAGTTCAAAATTAGAAATACGTGCAATTGTTCTTTTACTTCCCAATTGTTTTGCTATTGCACAAATGGTAATATTAACTGATTCCTCTGAAGTAACTGCGATAAAAAGATCAGAATTTGCCACCTGAGCTTCTTCCATTACAGTCAATGAAACAGCATCTCCTCGAATAGCACGAATATCTAAGTGGGATTCTGCATAATTGAGACGATCTTTGTCTGTATCAATTAGGGTAATGTCCAACGACTCATAGGAAAGGAGCTTAGCCAGATGAAATCCTACTTCACCCCCTCCTGCTATAATTATTTTCATATATCGAAATCGAAATACGGGTCAAATATACGAATATTCACACTCGTTCTCTAAAAACAACTTGAACATGCTTATCAAATTAGTATCTTTGCTGCCGCTATGAAACAAGCTGTAAAACCAGACCAAAACAACCCTGAAGCTAAAAAAACTCAGGTAACCCATATGTTTAATGGCATCTCCAAAAGCTATGATCTTCTAAATAGAATCATTACTCTGGGAATAGACACCCTATGGAGAAAGCGTCTTATCGAACTTGTGAAAAAAGAACGACATGAGCTGGTTTTAGACATTGCCACTGGAACTGGAGATTTGGTTTTGGCTTTAGCAAAATTAGATACAGAAAAAATCATTGGTTTGGACCTTTCTCCTGGGATGCTGGAAATTGGAAAACAGAAAGTAAAAGCCAAGGGCCTAGAAAACCGCATTGATATGCAGCTTGGTGATTCTGAAGCCCTCCCTTATCAATCCGCTTCTTTTGATGTGGTGACTATTGCTTTTGGAGTGCGTAATTTTGAGCACTTAGAAAAAGGACTAGAAGAAATACTTCGCGTACTTAAACCTAAAGGAACTTTGGTGATTTTAGAAACTGCGGTTCCAAAAAACAAGATTTTCAAGGCTTTATATCTTTTTTACACCCAACAAATAATGCCTTTCATTGGAAAACTTTTTTCAAAAGACCGTTCTGCTTACCAGTATTTATCAGACTCTGCTGCTGCCTTCCCCTGTGGAAAAGACTTCAACAATATTTTAGAAAAAATTGGGTTTATAGAAGTAGAAGACTTTCCACAAACTTTAGGGGTATCTTCCATTTATTTTGCAAAGAAATCTTAAATCATATCACCTTTTCTGTTGCCTACTTATTAGTTTTGGTTTTCAAGGACTCCTAGCTCAGTACCCTACAGTTAGAGAACGCTTAATCAATTTACCCAACTTTGATAAAAAACCCGTTCATTACGGATACTTTTTAGGCACAAACCAATACGACTTTAAATTCGAGTACATCGATTCTTATTATAAAGAACTGATGTATAAAGACATTGCAGTAAATCAGAAAAAGGGATTTAATGTCGGTTTGATTGGTGATTTGCGCATAAATGATTTTTTTAATCTTCGGTTTGAACCTGGTCTTTATTACAATCAAAGGGAACTGGTTTATCCTGAATTTCCAGAATTTGAGCGCGAGTCGGATCGCTTTAGAGAAGTCAAATCTACCTACATACACCTACCCTTGTACTTAAAAATCAATACCAAAAGAATCAACAACTTCAGACCCTTTATTTTAGGTGGAATCTCTACAGATTTTAACCTATCAAGTAATCAAAAAAATACGGATGACAATGCGAGTAATGTCTTTCGTACTGTTTCACAACAATTCAACTATGAACTGGGATTGGGGTTTGAATTTTACTTGTATTACTTTAAATTTTCCCCTTCTCTTCGCGGTATATTTTCACTTGAAAATGAACTAATAAACGACTCCGCCGAAGGTAGTCCCTGGACCGGATATATAAACAATATGTTTAGCAGAGGGGTTTCTTTAATCGTTACCTTTGAGTGATCAAGAGTCTCTGAAGAGTTCGCTTAAAAAAACAGCTGTTGCGGAAGCTACATTTAAACTTTCTGCTCCTTCTAAAGCACGTTGGTTAGGTATTGCAAGAGTTGTATTGGTAACTTTTTTAATTTCTTCAGAAAGACCATGTGATTCGCTACCAAAGACGTAGCACGCTGCTGTAGGATGTGTTGCTTTGTAAAGAGAAGCTCCTTCAGCATCAGCTGCTATTATCGTTTTACCTAAGCTTTTCAAAAAACCCGCAAGATCTTCTTCATAAAGGCAGTTTACTCGTGTAAGGGATCCCATAGTGGCCTGTACCACTTTTGAATTGTACCAATCTACAGTAGTAGAACTACAAACCAGCTCATCAATTCCAAACCAGTCACACAATCGAATGAGCGTTCCCAAATTCCCCGGATCTGTGATCCCATCTAAAGCGATTGTAACCTCAGCATTTTGAAAAGGCTTGGGCTGGGCCATTTCGAAAACTCCCAGAGCAGGACTAGGGGTTTTAAAATGAGTTATTTGTTTCATTTCTGTAGAATTGATCTTAATCGCATCAGGATGAAAAGGCTCTTTTGTGGTGAATAAAAAGTGGTATTTCCACCCTGCCTTGAGCAATTCCTCCACAACCTTTTCTCCTTCAGCAACAAAAAGACCCCATTTGTATCTGTATTTTTTTTGCTTGAGTTGGAGGATTTGTTTGCGTTGATTCTTACTGACCATAAAAATGACTTATTTTTGAGGTTCTAAACCAGATGAAGTGTATCGCCTCCTCACAAATTTAATCATTATACTAATGACTACCCTTATTTTGGTGGGGTGTTCTGGCACAAAGGTTTTCAAAGAGAAAAGACCACTAGTTGATCGGGTTGAAATTTTCGAAGAAAATAATGCACTGAAAAACCATCCTGTCAATTTCATTATCACCACTCCAACAAATAAAAAGGTGCTGGGTATTCCACTTGGAAAGTTACTTTACGAAACATCACACCCTGATCCAAGAGAACAGTTTAATCGCTGGCTTCAAAAAAAAGAAAAGCGAGTGGCCCACTTGGAGCGTTGGATATCAAAAAAACAGATCACTGCCCTGAGTAACTATGCTAATAAATTCAATGAATGGTTAAAAAAAACGGGGGAACCTCCTGCTATTTTAGACAGTACAGAAGTTGAAAATTCAAAAAGAAGAATCGCACAGTATTATAAAAACCTAGGCTTTTACGATGTACAAGTTCAAGAACAGATTCAAAAAATAGATGCTCAAAAAATAGTATTAAAATATCTCATAAGTCCAAAAAATAAATATTTGGTAGATTCTATTACCGCTAAAATTGAATCTCCTCAGTTAGAAGTTTTATACAACGAAGCCCTCAAAAATCAACGTATAAAAAAGGGAACTCCTTTTGAAATCAATAAGTTTGAAGAGGAGCGTGAGCGTTTGTTTCTCCTTTTTCGCAATAATGGGGTTTACAATTTCCAGCAAAATAGCATTCAATTTACAGCAGCTATAGACAGTACTGGAAAAGACATGACTATCCCAGTCACCGTAAGAGTAGAGGACCTACAGCAACGAGTAAATGACAGTCTTGTTAAAACACCATACACCCAATTCAAAATTAATTCAGTTCGTGTTTTTATCGATAATTTAAATTCTGAAAATAGCTTTTCACAGTTTACAGATTCACTAAGTTTTAATAAGTTAACCATATACAGTAAAGGGAAACTCAAATACCGCCCTAAAGCCATAACTTCTGGAATTGTGATTAAGGAAGGTGCTTTTTACAGTGATGATGACCGCAATGCTACGTATCGCTATTTTACCAATCTCAAAAACTTTAAATACCCCAGTATAACCTACACTCTAGATCCAGAGAAAGAAGCATTAAATACTGCAATTTATTTAAGCCCTAGAGAACGTTTTTCATTGGGCTTTGATCTTGATCTCTCCCACTCCAATATTCAAGATTTTGGAATTGGACTAGGTGGAGGTTTGGGCATACGCAATGTTTTTAGAGGTTCAGAATTATTGGAGTTAAATTTAAAAAATACACTTGGAGCCTCTCGAGATATTGCTCAAGCAGGAGATCAGTTTTTTAACCTATTCGAATTAGGAGCAGACATAAAACTAAGTGTACCAAGGCTTTTAATTCCCTTTTCAAATAAAGATTGGGTAGCTTCAGACAAAGCTCCAAAAACAGAAGTTATCTTAGGAACTAGCCTGCAAGAAAACATTGGTTTAGACAAACAATTTTTTAAAGGAACCTATCAATTTGATTGGCAACCCAACAGCAAAAAAAAGATTCAGCTTAAGTGGATCGATCTTGAGTTTGTCAACAACAGAAAACGCTCCAATTACTTTAATGTATACAAAAACTCCTATGATCGGCTAAATCAAATTGCACAACAATACAATTTACAAACAGACCGTGTTGATTCATCTGGAAACCTTCTCATTCCTGAGGGTGCTACTGATTTCATCAATGCTGTTTTAGGTAATGAAACTGTACTAACTGTAGAGGATGAGGAATTTAGAACGGTTAATACAGTAAAGGAACGTTACGACCGTCTTACAGCAAACAATCTGATTTTAGGTTCCTCTTTTAGTGTAAATTTAAACAGTCAAGAAAGTATTTTCGACAATACATTTTATCAATTAAGATGGAAAATTGACTGGGTAGGTAATTTGTTTAACTACTTTTTAAGTAGTGTAAATGCCAAGCAAAATGATTTAGGTCAAAATATTTTGGGTGGTGTTCAGCCTTCACAATATCTAAAAACAGAAATCGACTACATTAAACACTGGTCTTTGGGACGAGAACGAGTGATTGCTTTTCATGCTTTTACAGGAGTTGCACTTCCCTTCGGCAATTCAACTAATATCCCCTTTGCACGTTCCTATTTTTCTGGTGGAGCCAATGACAATAGAGCATGGAAAGCCTATAAACTAGGCCCTGGAAGTAGCAGTAATATCAATGAGTTTAATGAAGCTAACTTCAAACTGGCATTCAATATTGAATACCGATTTGCTTTAACAGGGCCACTGAAGGGTGGGCTATTTGTAGATTTAGGTAATGTGTGGAACCTTTGGGATGATGTTGAGGATCCTAAAATGCGTTTTGACAGCTTAAAGGACCTGTCTGAAATTGCCGTAGGATCTGGTTTTGGTTTGCGCTATGACTTCGATTTTTTTGTTTTTCGTTTTGATACGGGTTTTAAAACCTATAATCCCGCTTTGGACATTGGCCAGCGCTGGTGGTCCGAATACAATTTTAAAAACGCTGTTTTTAATATCGGAATTAATTATCCTTTTTAAATCAAATAAGTTTTTATTTTTGCACCAAACCAAAATTGATGAGTCATTCTATACCCGCCGGAGTTCTTACCGGCAAACAAGTTCAAGAAGTATTTAAATTAGCAAAAGAAAAAGCATTTGCTCTCCCCGCTGTAAACGTTATAGGGAGCAATAGCATCAATGCAGTACTTGAAACTGCAGCAGAACTCAATAGTCCAGTAATCATCCAGTTTTCTAATGGTGGTGCGCAGTTCAACGCCGGAAAAGGACTTTCTAATGAAAATCAAAAGGCTGCAATTGCTGGTGCAATTGCTGGAGCTAAGCACGTTCACGAACTAGCCGAAGCCTATGGAGCTACAGTAATTTTACATACAGATCACTGTGCTAAGAATTTATTGCCCTGGATAGATGGTCTTTTGGATGCAAGCGAAGCATATTATAAACAACACGGCAAGTCTCTGTTTAGCTCGCACATGATTGACCTATCTGAAGAACCATTAGAAGAAAACATCAGTCTTTGCAAAACCTATCTAGAACGCATGTCAAAAATGGATATGACACTAGAAATAGAACTAGGTATCACTGGAGGTGAGGAAGACGGAGTTGACAACAGCGATGTAGATGCATCTAAACTCTACACTCAACCCGAAGAAGTAAACTATGCCTTTGAAGAATTGAGCAAAGTGAGCTCTCAATTCACGGTAGCAGCTGCCTTTGGAAATGTCCATGGAGTTTACAAGCCTGGCAATGTAAAGTTGACACCTAAAATCTTAAAAAACTCTCAAGAGTACATCTCTCAAAAACACAATCTTCCAGAAAATACTGTTGATTTTGTGTTTCACGGTGGCTCTGGATCTACTCAAGCAGAAATTGAAGAGTCCATCGGATATGGAGTAATCAAAATGAACATAGATACAGACTTACAATTTGCCTTTACAGAAGGGATTAGGGACTATATGAATGATCAAGTAGAATATCTAAGAAACCAAATTGGTAATCCTGAAGGAGCAGACCAGCCGAATAAAAAACATTATGACCCTAGAAAATGGCTGCGTCTAGGAGAAGATACCTTCAAAAAACGCCTAAAAAAAGCATTTGAAGACCTTAACAATGTAAATACACTCTAGTTTCTTATTATTTTTATCTTTGATTAAAACGATCATATGAGTTGGTTTAAACGGAGTGAGAAGGGGATTCAAACAAAAACAGAGGAAAAAAAAGACACTCCTAGAGGTTTGTGGTACCAAACCCCAACTGGAAAAATCATTGAAACCAAAGAGCTTGCCGAAAATAATTACGTCAGCCCTGAAGACGATTATCACGTTCACATTGGCAGCAAAGAATACTTCGAAATTCTTTTTGATAACAACCAATATGAAGAGCTCAACGAAAAGCTAAAATCCAAGGACTTTTTAAAGTTTGAGGATTCAAAAAAATACATAGATAGACTCAAAGATGCCCATAAAAAAACAGGTCTTTATGATGCAATAAGAACAGCAGTAGGTCCATCCAAAGGAAGAAAACTAGTAATAGCTTGTATGGATTTTAGATTTATTGGTGGTTCTATGGGATCTGTAGTAGGTGAAAAAATAGCACGAGCAACAGACTATGCTATAGCAAACCAACTTCCTTTACTAATCATTTCTAAGTCTGGAGGAGCACGAATGATGGAATCTGCTACTTCATTGATGCAAATGGCGAAAACCTCCGCTAAGTTGGCACAATTAGCAGAAGCAAAATTACCCTATATTTCTCTATGTACCGATCCCACTACTGGAGGAACAACTGCTTCATACGCTATGCTTGGTGATATCAATATTGCTGAACCCAAAGCACTCATAGCTTTTGCAGGCCCCCGAGTTGTAAAAGATACTACAGGAAAAGAGCTACCAGAAGGCTTTCAAACCAGTGAGTTTCAATTAGAAAAAGGCTTTTTAG